>CBDUTX010000123.1:0-6494 GCA_965370235.1 uncultured Desulfuromonadaceae bacterium
TTCAGTAGATATTCACCTGGTTGATAAAGATTTTCCATTCTTAATTCCAGGGAGATCTGCTCAGATTCTTCTCCATGAAAAGCTAATTGGATTCATCGGTGAAACACATCCACAGATCCTTGATTCAATGGGTATTCATATTCCAATGACATTAATGGAAATTGAAGACATCAGTTTATTTTTTAAATAATCATCTTCACCCGGAAGGAATGAAAATGAAGGGAAAAGTTAAATTAATAGATAAAATGGCTTTCGATGTGGAATTAGATGATCATCATCTCGTCATAGATGCATCTGAAAAATTTGGAGGTGAGAATTTAGGTCCTTCCCCAAAATCACTTTTGCTCGCAGGACTTGCAGGATGTACTGCTATGGATGTTGTATCGATTTTAAGAAAACAAAAAATCAAAGGATTTGAAATTGAAGTTGAGGTAACGACAGAATTAACAGATGAACATCCCAAAGTTTTCAAGGACATCAAACTACTTTACAGATTTAAAGGTACTGATCTTCCTGAAGAGAAAGTGAAAAGAGCAATTGAACTTTCTATGAATAAATACTGTGGTGTTTCTGCAATGCTGAGAAAGAATTCGGAAATAACTTATCAGATCATTTTAGATAAATAATGACCTAATCAATTTCAACAACTTTTATTAGTTTGAAAAATTTGCAATGTAAAGCTGAATATAGAACCACCATTTTCTCCTCTTTTGACTTTAATTTCACCATCATGAGCATTTACCAATTCTTTAACAATTGCAAGACCAATGCCTGTTCCTCCTGTTTTGCGTGAGCGTGATTTTTCCCCTCTATAAAATCTTTCAAATATATGAGGCAAATCCCCATCACTTATGCCAATCCCTGAATCACTTATGCTCAATTCAATAAATTTGTTCAATATCCTTGTTGAAATAACTATTTCACCCCCTTTTAAAGAGAAATTATGTGCATTGTCTAGAAGATTGATCAAAATCTGCGATAGTTTATCTTCATCAGCTTTTACTCGTGGTAAATTAGATGGTATTTCAGATTTTAAAATAATATCTTTTGCTTTAAATTTTGTTTTAAATTTTAAAATAACTTTATCAACTTCTTTTCCCAAATCAAGGGAGTTAATTGATAATTTAAATGTAGAAGATTCAATTGAAGACAATTTTCTTAAATCATTTACCATCAAAATCAATCGGTCTACTTCATCCTTTAATAAGGTCAAAGTCTCTTTTAAAGGTTCTGTTCCTCGTATCACTTTGTCTGACATAGCTTCAATATATCCACTGATAATAGTCAGTGGAGTTGAAAGTTCATGAGAGACATTTGAAACAAGTTCTCTTCTCATGTTCTCAATATTCTCAAGGTTTTCTACCATTTTATTTAACGCATTCCCTAACTCTCCTATCTCATCATTTGATTTAATTTCAACTCTTCTGCTGTAGTCCCCTTTTGCAATTCCTTTAATTGTTTCAATAATTTTCCATACAGGATTTATCATCATTCGAAAGAGGACAAAGCTCAGTACAAATGCAAGAATTGTTGCTCCAACAGCTCCAATGATCAATGAATTTCGTACTGAATTGAGAAATGGATAACTGTGTGGATAAGTCCTTGCATCATCAGACTGTAATTGTTGACATCTGATCTCTTTCTCACAGTATCTCTGAAAATGTCTTCTTACAGAGTAGTTCATGACAAAGCTAACTATTAAGATTGCTACCAATATTATTAATATATAACTTATAATAAGTTTTATCTGGAGATTGCTCTTCATTTTACTCTTTAAACTTATATCCCACACCAAATATCGACTCGATATAGACTGGTCTTTTTGGATTGTCCTCTAATTTCTTTCTAATATTTTTTATATGAACATCAATAGTCCTGTCATATACTATCTCATTATAATCATAAATTTTTTTCATTATTTGATCCCTCGTAAAAACTCTCCCCTGATGAGAAGCTAAAAAATACACTATCTTAAATTCCAGTGGGGACAGATAAATAACATTATTCTTCTTTTTTATTTGAAATTTATTTCTGTCAATAACAAGATCTTTCATCTTCAATACTTCAGAATTAACATCACTATCCTTTGAATTAATTCTTCTCATTATTGCTTTGACTCGTGCAATTAACTCTTTTAGACTGAAAGGTTTGGTAAGGTAATCATCAGCTCCTATTTCAAGACCTAATACTTTATCCAATTCATCGGATTTTGCTGTTAACATAAGAATTGGAACATCAGATTGATGTCTTATTTTTTTTGTAATTTCAATTCCATCTATATAGGGAAGCATCAGGTCCATTATGATAAAATCCGGTCTATCATCTATAGCTTTATGCAATCCATCTTCACCATCAAATGCTGTTGAAGTATCAAAACCTTCTTTCTCAAGGTATAATTTAATCAGATTGGAAATTTTTTTGTCATCTTCAACAATTAGTATTGTTCTTTTTTTCATAAGATAAATTTTAAAACAAAAAGAGGAGCATTACATCTCCTCTTTTTAAGAAAACTCATTTATTTCCTATCATCAATAATCACTGCGACAGCCTTTATTAAAATGAAAATGTCCGGGACAGTCTTCAGAATTTGAATTTTCTTGAATCATCTTTACAGTTTCATCATCTTCAGAAGTTATAATAATTTCGATTCCATTTTCAATTTTTTCAACATTAATATCTATTTCATACCCACCATGAGGTCGTTCTGATTTTTCAATAATATTCTCATAACAATAAGTCTGAATAAATTCAATCATTTCTGGATCAGAAGATGTTATTTCAATTAGAACACCTTTTTCAATATTTATTTTCTCATGTTCAATATTTTCACAATTTTCGCATTCTGATCTATCACTCTCCGAATGATATCTCCCATTTTCATGACATCCTTCAGAATGATTATGAATTCTGCTTCCATTGTTGATCTCATTTCCGGTGACAAGACCGCTTACAGAGACAACTGCTATAAGTATGAAACTTAAAACTGTCTGTATCATAATTCCTCCTTGTTTAACCTGATATTCAATTAAAATTACTAACTTCATTGAAAAATATACAAAAATTTTATGAAGAGAATATGAAGAAATTGTAAAAAATTTGTGAAGGTCCATTCAGTTATATCAAATAAAAATGGAGGTGACCGGATTCGAACCGGTGACCTCCTGCGTGCAAGGCAGGCGCTCTAGCCAACTGAGCTACACCCCCGTAAAGGATTTAAAAATCTATCTTTTAAATTTAGCAAAGTCAAGATTAATTTATATTTGGAGTCAGGTCTTCTATTTTGAATTTTATACAATCAACATCTTCCTTCAATTTTAAATTTCATTAATACTTCAACATGCAATAAATTATCAATGAAAGTGAATAAATCGATTAAAAATTAAATAGTCGCTGTACATATTTTAATTTATAATCATAAGATGAATAAAAAAAACGGATACTTAAAAAAAGAAAGATGTGTTCAATGCGGCTCAATAGACATAAAAAAAACAAAGAAAAACAGATATAAATGTAATCATTGTGGCTGTGTTTATCAATTTATTGTTCCAAAAATATTCATTAAAAAAGGAGCAAATGTTCATTTTGGTTCAAATGTTTCTATGAAAGGCGGGATCGAAGTAGAGGAAGGAGCAAATGTAACATTCCACGGTGAAGTAGAGATCCTTGAAGATGGAGTAAATGTTAAATAAATATGAAGTCAGGTCATTAATCTTGAATTTATTTTCTAATAAAGCTGAGAATCAATCTCTTTTAAACCAAATTCAGGATTAAAAACTTTATTAAAAAAACTATGTACCTTTTCTTTGACACAGAAACTACCGGTTTACCGAGAAATTGGAAAGCTCCTGTAACTGAATTGAACAACTGGCCAAGAATGGTTCAAATTGCCTGGATAATTTATGATAAAAACGGAACAAAAATATCTTCAAAAGATTATATTATCAAACCTGAAAATTATTTTAGCCCTTGTGAAGTAGAAAAAATCCATAAAATTTCAACAGACAGAGCTATAAAAGAAGGGCAGGAATTAGATTATGTATTGAAGTTATTTTCAGAACATATTGATAATGCGGATTTGCTAATTGCTCATAATATAAGTTTTGACAAAATGATAGTTGGAGCTGAATTTATCAGAAAAAAAATTGCAAATAATCTTTTCGAGAAAAAATTAATATGTACTATGGAAAAGTCTGTAAATTTCTGTCAGCTACCGGGAAATTATGGTTATAAATGGCCAAAATTATCTGAACTTTACTTTAAATTATTCGGTGAAAACTTCAATGAAGCACATAATGCTGCAGTTGATATAAATGCAACTGCAAAGTGTTTCTGGGAATTAAAAAAAAGAGGAATCATAAAATAAATGCAAAAATGCAAGCCCCGACCCTAATTAAATTAGATATTCTTTTTTACGAAAAGCAAAAACAGCTAGTATAATTGAAAAAACTGATATGATCAGAAGTATTATAACTGATTTATAAACAGGTGTTGGACTGAATTGTGTGAAAAAGAATCCTTCACTTTTTTTAAAAAGCGGAAGCAATGATTTTATGTAGTGAGCAATTGTAAGATTCTGAGTTGTACCTGGAAATAATTGTACAACATTTTCCCAGCCAAAGACGAACATAAGTCCAATAATAGTACTTCTTTTAAAAACCATTGAGACCAGTGTAAATAGAGAACTATAAGCTAATATCGATAGCAGAATTGTTCCATTATATTGTAAAATAGAAGAATAAATACTAACATCTAAAAGATTCTCATAATTTGAAATAATAGACATGAATAAGATACTGAAAAATACAACAAGGTAAATCAGAAAAAAGCCTGATAAGAATTTTCCTATCAGTATTGAAGCTTTATACAGTGGTCTTGTAGTTAGATAAGGAAGTGTCTTATTCTCAATCTCCTCTTTTATCACACTTGATCCAATAAATACTGATATTATCGGTATGAAAAAATTGATAAACAGAAATATCACAACCATTGAGAAAAATGAATCTGTAGCGCCCTGTTCAAGAATTCCGGTTATTTCCATAGTTTTAACCAAAGCTACAATAAAAACCGGGCTCAAACAGAAAAAAATGAAGAACTTGTTTCTTTTCTTTCTTAAATTAACTTTAAAGAAAATCAAAAATATCTCTTTTAAACCATTATAAAATGACATAATTATCTCTCAATCAAATAATCAAAAACTGCCTGAAGATTGTCATCAGGAGATGTTAATTGATAAATTTCAAAATCATTATCCAAACTGTATTTCATAATTAAATTTAAAAGAAGATCTCTGTTATTTGTCTCAATAATAAGTCCTTCATTACTGAAATTAACTGATAGAACAAATGAATTATCCATAAGAATGGAAGCAAGTTTTCTTATTTTTTCAGTTTTTACAAAAATTTTATAAGGATGAGTATCTATCAAATCCCTGATATAGTGCAAATCTCCTTCTGCAAATATTTTACTCTGATTAATCAATATGATGTTATCTGTCATAGCTTCTATCTCCTGAAGAATATGAGATGATACAATGACGGTTTTACCCTGTCTGCCAAATTCCTTGATTATCTTAATGATCTTGCTTCTCCAAATCGGATCAACTCCTTTTAAAGGTTCATCTAAAAAAAGGAGTTCAGGTTTGTGGGCAATACTTTGAGCAAACTTAAGTCTCTGTCTCATACCAAGACTATAATTTTTTATGAAATCACCTTTTCTTTCTGTCAGACCAACTTCAGAAAGAGCATCTTCAGTTAATGCTTTTGCTATATCAGTCTTAAATCCTAATAATTTTAAAAGTGAAAAAATGAACTCCTCTCCTGTCATCTCTTTATAGAAGCTGTCATATTCAGGACAGTATCCTATTTTTCTAAAAATATCAGTGCTCCTTATCACATCTTTCCCAAATATGTATACAGAACCGATACTTGGTCTTATTTGACCTGCTAAAAGTTTGAGAAATGTTGATTTACCGGCACCATTAGGACCAAGCAGTCCTTTAACCCCCTGTGTAATATCAATATTAACATCACTAAGTCCAAGTATTTTTCCATACCACTTGGATAATTTCTCTGTTCTTACAATATAATCCATATCATATCTTCTCAAGATTCTTCACTCTGATATATATAAAATAAAATGAGAAAATTATTGTAAATCCCATTGTTAATAAAGAAATCCAGGGTGAAAAAGAATAAGTATTTTCAATTCTAAAAAGAAATATTCCAAGTATCTTTATATTCTCTTTAATTGATATAAGAGCAAAAATATCATTATTTGTTATTTCTCTTGATATACTGTAAGCAATGTCAGAGAAAAAATATGCCATAAAAATTGCAATTTTCACAAACCTATTATTGTCAGAAATAGAGGACAGTAGAAGAGCTATTAGTCCAAGATAAACTGAGATTATCACAGGTAAAAAGATTGAAGAAAAGAAGTTGATTAACTTAAAATTGACCTCCCCACTGCAAAGCATTTTCAGAATAATTAGAGAT
>CBDUTX010000124.1:0-6485 GCA_965370235.1 uncultured Desulfuromonadaceae bacterium
TTCTTCTTCTTAAATATATTAATTAAGTTTTAAATCCGAATAATTTTGATATTTTCCTTGCATTTGAAATAGAGAGCAATTTTTCAAAATTTTTTGCAATTCTATATATTGAAAATAAATCCTTCATAATATTTTTCTATTACAACAAATAATATCATTTATTAGAGTTTTGTGAAACACCTGTATCAGCTTAACAATATGTCTATTCTATTTTTCTCTGTGTTTAGTAATTTAGAAAATGTAAAAATGTAATAATTTAGAAAATTTAATGATATTTTGTAACTTTCAACTTGTTACTTGCAACTATTCTATTTCTTCCTTTGTAACTTGAAACTTTTAATTTTTTTTATTGCTCATTGTTAATTATTTCTTCTCTATGCTCTTTTTTCTTCTTCTGTGGTTGTATCTTCTCTGTGTATTGTTTCACATCTGATGTAATCAGATATTCTTGAAGAGAATTAGATTATCTTTGCAGGTGAAATGAATTTATTCATTTTCACCAAGGAGATAATATATTATGTGAAACAATCTGTGTTTATCTGTGGCAAAAATATATTTGAATTGGGCTGTGTTTGGATTCATGTTAATAACTATTTAAAAGATTTTCAATTTCAATATGCCTTGCCTTAGTAGCACAATCCAGCGGAGTTTCTCCGTTTTCATTTTCAATATTAACATCTGCTCCGGCATCAAGAAGTTTTTGAACTATTTCAATAAATCCGTTTTGTGATGCATAGTGCAGTGGTGTCCAGCCTGTTTTAGTCTGTATATTTACATCTGCACCCTCTTCGATTAATATTTCCATTACATCATTAAAACCATTTAACGCTGAGATATGAATAGGAGCATCCCCTGAATCTCCAGTTGCAGCAATATTGATATCAGCTCCGTTTGAAAGAAGTATCTTTATAACTTCAATTTTTTCGTTATACGCAGCAAGGTGAAGAGGCGTCCAGTATCCGACAACAATATCATCAAGTGAAGTTCTTCCGTATGAATTGATATCAGCACCGGATTCAATCAATATCTGAACTATCTGAGTATTTCCTTCTCTTGATGCAAAATGGAGAGGTGTCCAAAAATTTTCTTTCCTTGCATTAACATTGGCGCCAGAATGTATCAAATCCTGTACAACAAGATAGAATCCTTCTTTGCAGGCATAATGTAAAGGGGATGTTCCGCTTTCATTACGGGCATTAACATTAATACCGTAATTAATAAGATCCTGAACAGCTTCATAATGCCCTTTCCTTGCAGCAAAATGTAATGCTGTGTTACCTGAGTCACCCCATACCCTTATATTTATATCAGCACCATTGGATATTAGTTCATTCAATATTTCAAGTCTTCCATTATGAGCTGCAAGATGAAGAGGAGTCCAAAAACCGGCAGATTCTCCATCCATCGATGTTTTTCCTCTAATATCTAAATCAGCTCCCTTATTTATAAGGAACTCGACAAGAACTTCATTTCCTTCTCTCGTTGCATAATGCAGAGCAGTCCAATTGTATTCATCTGTAGTATTAATATCAACTCCGCTTTTTAAAATATCTTCAATAACTTCAAGATTTCCTTGTTCAGAAGCTACTATAAGAGCTTCCTCTATTACATCGCTTTCTTGTTCTACATAAGAAAAATCATTTTCGTCAATCCATTGCCTTGTAGTTTGACTGAGCGTTGCGCTGCATGATACTGTAAAGAAAAAAACTGTTAGTGTTATTAAAATCACCTTAAAAAATTTAATAATCAATTCCATAAGAATCCTCCAATGTTTGTGTGTATATTAATTTTAGAAAATAATTCATATAATTTCAACATATAAAATAATATATATACAAAATATTAATTTTATTCATTTAAAAAAATAAAATTTTACTTGACTTTGCAAAATAAACTCTTTACAAGCTTAACTTGTTTTAACTGGAGGTGTGGATGTATATTACCTTGCCAATAAAAGCTAAATAATAGAGATATCCCTCTTTAAGAGAGGGTTGTCTGAGCTTTACACTGTTTTAGGAATAATCTATTTTAGATTATATCCGTAATGTATTGTTCCGTTTAAATTATTTATAACAAGAGAAAATTAGTTTGGCGAAATTAATATAAAATTGCGTTATGTAACACAGGACAAGTAGCATGATTAAAAAATTTAAAATTTTATGGTCCTTTTTAGAAGACAAAAAAATACAATATATTGCGGCTATTACTGCTGTAGCAATAGCTACATTATTTTCATATTCAATCCCTCTTGTTGTAAGATTTACAATTGATTCGGTAATTGGTGATAAACCTTTAAGTGCACCTTTTTTCATAATTTCTGCAATCAATAAACTTGGTGGTATTGAATTATTTCAAAATAAAATATGGATTTCAGGATTAGTTATTATTTTTTTGACATTAGTTCAGGGCTTATTCACATATCTGCAGGGACGCTGGGCTTCAAAATCATCTGAAAGTGCTATAAAGAAACTAAGAGAAAAATTATACAATCACCTTCAGCATTTGCCATTTACATATCACAGCAAAGCTAAGACAGGAGATCTAATTCAACGCTGTACATCTGATGTTGAAACTATTAGGAGATTTATTTCAGTTCACTTTGTCTCAGTAGGTAGAACTTTAATAATGATAATAATAGTGCTGCCCATTATGCTCAGTTTGAATGCAAAAATGACACTTATTTCAATGTTGATAATACCGATAATATTTTTCTTTGCTGTTATATTTTTTTTAAAAGTAAAAGCTGCATTTAAACTTTCAGATGAATCTGAAGGGGAACTTTCAACTGTCCTGCAGGAAAATCTTTCAGGGATAAGAGTTGTTAGAGCATTTGCAAGACAGAGTTTTGAGACGGATAAATTCAATGAGAAGAATGTAAATTACAGAAATCTCACTTATAGATTGATTGTATTACTTGCATGGTACTGGTCTATTTCAGATCTTCTATGCCTGACCCAAATAGCAATTGTCCTGATATTTGGTTCATATATGGCTTCAAATGGTACACTTAGTCTTGGAACTCTTGTTGTTTTTATAACCTATGTCGGACTACTGCTCTGGCCTATCAGACAGATGGGTCGTGTTCTCACCGACATGGGTAAGGCTTTTGTATCACTGGACAGGATTAAAATGATACTTGATGAACCACTTGAAGAGAGAATATTGAATCATCACAATTCACCGTCTTTGCTGCTTTATGATTATTCAAATCATAAAGGAGATATTAACGGGAAATTAGATAAAATTATTGGAGATATTGTTTTTGATAATGTCAGTTTTAATTATGATGGAAATATCCCTGTTTTAAATAATATTTCATTTCATGTGAAACCAGGTCAAATTATCGCGCTTCTCGGTCCAACAGGTTCTGGAAAATCCACACTGGTGAATCTACTCCCGAGATTATATGAATACACTGAAGGTTCAATAAAAATTGACGGAGTTGAACTTAATGAAATTGACAGATACTGGTTGAGAAAGCAGATCAGCATTGTACTGCAGGAACCTTTTCTCTATTCCAGGACAATCATGGAAAATATAAAAATGGGTAAAAGACATACAGAAGAAAATGAAATTTATAATGCAGCAAATGTTGCTATTGTGCATGATGTCATACTTGGTTTTGAAAATGGATATGAAACTCTTGTTGGTGAAAAGGGAGTCACCCTCTCAGGTGGTCAGAAACAGAGAGTTGCAATAGCAAGAGCAATATTGCAGAATTCTCCAATTTTAATATTTGATGATTCATTCAGCGCAGTAGATACAGAAACCGACTTAAAAATAAGAAAAACATTAAAAGAAAGACACGGCAGGGCAACGACATTCATTATTGCACACAGAATTACAACACTTGCTGAAGCTGATTTAATACTTGTTATAGATGATGGAAAAATCAAACAATCCGGAAATCATAATGAACTTATCAAACAGGATGGATTATACAGTCGTATATGGAATATTCAAAATGAACTTGAAGAAGATATTGCAATCGAACTTACAAAAGATGATGTTAATGACCATGAAACTGCAATTTCAAAAAGGAGATAATTTTGTCTTATACAGATTTTCAAGAGGAAGAATATACAAGTACATTTAAATTCAACCTCTGGAGAAAAGTCTTTGGATATGCAAAACCATATAAAAATTATCTTTTCTTCCTTATCTTTGTGATGATATCAGTAGCTGCAATTGATGCTATTTTTCCTCTAATGACGAGAAGTGCTATCGATAATTACATTACACCCGGAAATATCGATGGTTTGTATAAATTTGCTATCCTATATATGACTTTAGTAGTAGTTCAGACTATCAATGTTTGGCTGCTAATAGCACTTGCAGGGAAATTAGATATGTGGATGTGCTATGATATTAGAAGAACTGGTTTTGACAAACTTCAAAGCCTTTCATTTTCTTATTACGACAGAACACCTGTTGGCTGGATAATGGCAAGAATGACCTCTGACAGTGAAAGACTTGGTGACACATTTGCATGGGGATTTGTAGATTTAGTTTGGGGAATAACTATGATGATAACTATTTCGTGCATAATGATAGTGATGAACTGGAAATTGGCATTAATTATTCTCTGTACCGTTCCGGTTTTAATTCTTATCAGTGGTAAATTCCAGACAATAATACTTAAAAGTTACAGAAAAGTTCGGACGACAAATTCAAAGATAACTGGAGCATTTAATGAAGGTATAATGGGAGCAAAAACAACAAAGACTCTTGTCAGAGAAAATGAAAATCTTTCTGATTTTAAAATTCTGACTGGAGATATGTTCAGATCATCTTTCATAGCAGCAGTTCAATCATCTCTCTATCTCCCTGTCGTGATATTGATCGGAAGCATTGGTTCAGCTCTTGCATTATGGATTGGAGGAAATGGAGTTATTTCAGGATTTCTGACTTACGGTACACTGGTAGCATTTATAGCCTATACAGTGCGATTTTTTGAACCCGTACAGCAACTTGCAAGAATCTTCGCTGAATTTCAAAATGCTCAGGCTTCTGCAGAAAGAATATTCTCAATGCTTGATATCGAGCCTGAAATAAAAGATTCTCTTGAGGTTATTGAAAAGATGAAAGTATTTGAAAATTCAACAAACGATAATATATCTGATAACATCTTTCCAAAAATTAAAGGAGAAATCGATTTTATAGATGTCAGTTTTTCTTATAAAAAAGGTGAAAAGGTTCTTAAAAACTTCAATCTTAAGGTTAAGGCTGGTCAAAGTATAGCATTTGTCGGAGAAACAGGATCCGGTAAAACTACTATTGTTAATCTTATATGTAGATTTTATGAACCTACATCAGGAGAAATACTGATTGATGGAGTTGACTACAGGAAAAGAAGTATTCACTGGCTTCAGTCAAATATTGGAGTAATGCTTCAGACTCCTCATCTGTTCAGCGGAACAATCAGTGAGAATATTAAATATGGAAAACTCGATGCAAGTGATGAAGAAGTAATAAAAATTGCAAAACTTGTAAATGCACATGACTTCATTATGAAAATGGAAAATGGATATGAAACTGAAGTTGGTGAAAGTGGAAGTTTAATATCTGTTGGACAAAAACAGCTTATCTCATTTGCACGAGCAATCCTTGCCGATCCGAAAATATTCATTCTTGATGAGGCTACTTCATCTGTTGACACTGAAACTGAGAAAATAATTCAGAGGGCAGTTGAAAAAGTACTCCATGGTAGAACAAGCTTTGTCATAGCTCACAGGTTATCTACGATAAGATCAGCTGATAAAATACTCGTAATAGAAAAGGGAAAGATAAAAGAAGAAGGCTCTCATCATGAATTGATACAAAATAAAGGTCACTATTACAGACTTTATACAAATCAATTCATGGAGGAAAGAGAAACAGAAATACTCAGTACATAGCCTGTCTGAACATTACATAAAGACAGGCATTTGTAAAAATATTAATTATTAGAGTTTAGGTTTTGCGTTTTATGTGTTTTTGCGAGAGAAAGAATATTATTTTTTTTCCAATATATTAAAATTATTAGAATCCGAAAACAGTTTTTTTACACAATCCGGACATATTCCATGAGTGAATTTAGCTTCAGAATGTTCAGTGATATATGTTTCTACTTGCTCCCAATAACCTTTGTCATCTCTAATTTTTTTACATGAAGCACAAATTGGGAGTAATCCACTTAGATGTTTTACTTTTTCAAGAGCTTCAGATAATTCTCTATTTATATTTGCAAGCTCAATATTTTTTAATTTGTAAATTTCCATTTCTCTTTCTTTTTTTTCATTTTCATACTTAAGTTCCAATGTCCCAATTTTCTCTGATACATCTTCATTGATAACTTTGTCTTTGATTTCATGATATTTATTATTAAATTCCAAAGCTTTTTTATAATCGTTTTTTGATGAATATAACTGAGAAAAAACATTATAAATATTTATAATTATATGTTTATCTCCAATTTTTTCAGAAATTTTTAATGCTTTTTCAAG
>CBDUTX010000125.1:0-6481 GCA_965370235.1 uncultured Desulfuromonadaceae bacterium
AAAATACATCTTGCAATTTTTGATCCGGGTATATCGGAAATTAATTCTTTAAAGATAATTGCATATTTAAACAATACAAACCCGGATATTCCTGTATTAATTATGCTTCCTTTCTCTAATTCAAATATTGAAAAAATATTTAAAAACAAAAATAATGAATTCTATTTAATAAAACCTTTCGACATTTTAAAATTAAAAATAAAAATACTTGAAGCCGTTTCTGCAACTTCAGAGGACTTTAAAGATAGTTTCAATGGTTTCTCCCTCTCTTCTTTTCTTCTTCTCTGTGAAATTAATAAAGGATCTTTCTCTTTAAATGTGAAAGAAGGAAACAAGAAAGGATCTATTGATTTTAAAGATGGAATAATTATATCTGCCTTAACATCAAATTTAGATGGTCAAAAAGCAGTATTGAAAATACTTGAGTGGGAAAACATAAAATTTGATGTCGAAAATAATTATAAAAACAAAGGAAAAAACACTTCTCTTTCCGCTATAGATTTACTCCTTGATAACATTAAACAAAAGGAAATAATTTGAAACTTATTTTTAATCTTACCTCATCAATCTTTTTATTCTATTCTACTCTTAACTCATCCTGGATTGGACCTGTTACTGCATCGTATAACCCGGATAATAATGAAAATTTTAGAATTTCCAGATACAAACTATCTGAGTTTATAGTTGAAATTCAGCCAATTGAAACAAAAGATAATCCATGGAATGCCCAATGGGACTATATAATAACAGAGAAAATAAAACTAGTTCGGTTAGATTCTTCACCGGCAAATCTAATGCTATATATTGATGGAGGAGATCATGTTGATGAAAAATGTTCTCTAATATATTGCTTTCTCAATAATGAAAAAGAAATACAATTAAAAAAAATGATAGCTTATCCTATTTATACCACTTCTGATATATCAGAAAATCTAAAAGATGATTATATACTTATACGAAAAGACGGTTGGATATATGGATTGATGTCTTTAGAATATTACATAAAATACACTGAAGAACGTGGTGTAAATACCTACGAATTTATTCCGGAATCAAGACGATTTTATTCGGATTTGATAATAATTCCAGAAAGCAATAATGATTATTATGAGATTGAACTAAAATATTGGGTAAGAGGTTATTCGCTCATAGTTGGTATAACACAACTTAAATATTCATTCTTTTTACCTGGATCCTGGGAATCTACTATAGATATTGGAGAAATTACTTTAAACCTCAGCGAGGTTAATATAACAGAAGGGTGGTATTTCGAGAGATTTTCAAATTCAGATACAATTGATCTTTCTGAATCTAATCAATGGAAATTCCATGCTTTGGATCCTTTAAACGAACCCTCTTCAATTATAATCACTCCTCCTGGGTTCAGAAAATAATATCAGATTATTTGTTCACTATGCTAAAATTTATGTATAAGAATATGAGCTCTGTGAAAAACACAGAACTCATTTTTTCATCTGATTAATATTGCTCTCTTCGAACCAATAATATTTTCCGGAGATATTTGTATTTTAATAAAATAAACTCCTGAATTAACAAATTCATTATTTTCATCACTTCCATCCCAACTGACAAATCCTGAATTTCCTGAAATTGACTTGATAGAATAGACCAATCTGCCTGAAATATCAAAAATTCTTACAATTGGAAATCCTTGCTTTGAACAGTTATCTTCTACTTGAAAATGTATCTGAATTTCATCCGTAAATGGATTAGGATACATGAGCAAGTTTACATTAACTTGTATATCGGTTACTATTTCTGACACACCTAATGTATTTTCATTATATATTGAAATTCCACAGCGTCTTGTTCCAAACCACTTATTATTAAAAACATCAACACAAACTGCTTTTACATAATTATCTGCAAGACTGTCTGTCTGTCTGTAAGTTGTCCAGTTTGCCCCATCAAAGAAACTTACACCGTTTTCTGTAGCAATCCATATGTTCGAACTATCAATAGCAATATCTCTTACTTCATTATTTGCTATCCCATTTGACATATTAAAATTTGTCCATGTTGAACCATCAAATTCACTTACTCCACCCCTCGTTGCAAACCATTTATTATTCAATGAATCAATTGCTATTGCTCTTACATAATTATGGATTAAACCATTTGCTGTCGTATAATTTGTCCAGGAATTAGTAAATTGATTGTACTTACTTATTCCCTCTTCTGAACCAATCCAGATCGTATCACCTTTATCGACTGTAACATTCAAACCATCATCATCTATTATTCCGCTATTGCTTAAATAATAATTTGTCCAGCTTGAACCGGTAAATTTTGCCAGAGCTCCATCCTGTCCACCTGGTCCATCCCAACCTGCAGTGCCTAACCAGAGATTTCCCTGAGAATCTTTTACTATAGAAAGAATTATATTACCAAGCAAACCTGAATTTAATGTGTCGTAATGTATCCAGGTTGAACCATAATGCTTGAACACTCCACTCCATTGAGTTCCAACCCATAAAGTATCACCAGCATCGATATATACACAATTAACATTGTTATCATATAATCCACTGTTTCCTGAATAATATAAAGACCATACTCCGTTGTCGTAGACTGCAATACCATAATACTCAGTCCCAAAATATACTGTTCCGTTATTATTATCAGCAATTGAAGTTATCCAGTTACAATGAGGTTCATTTGAAGTTTTAAAAGACGACCAGGTTGAATTATTATACTTTGAAGTTCCTTCAACACCTGTTCCAAAATATTTATTTACTCCGTCTATTGAAATACTGTAAATTCTCTTGTCTTGAATTCCGCTGTTATATGTATTGTAATGTACCCATGTTGTTCCGTTAAACTTTGAAACACCACCATCAGCTGAATTACTGTGGTTAGCTATCCATATAACACTATCCTCTTCTACAGCAAAACATTCAATTTGATTTCCCATCAAAGGTCCTGAACTATTGTAATTATTCCAAACACTGCCATTATATACATAGACACCTGAAGTCCAGCTCCCTGCCCATACATAATCATTCCCGCCTACAGTTAAAGAGAGAAAGTACTGTCCAATACCACTTGTATTTGGATCATGTCTTGTCCATGTTGAACCGTTAAAAACTGAAACTCCACCCGGATCACCATAAATATCAGGATTATTAGCTGTCCAGATTCTATTCTGTGAATCAATACCAATACCTCTTACATCTACATTTGTAGCTCCTCCTCCAAGATCAGTATATACCTGCCAGGTTGAAGCACCATCAAATGCTGCAATACCATAAGCAGTACCAAACCACATAATACCCATTGTGTCCTGAGCAATTGCATAAACTGTATTATTAGGAAGAGGTGAGTTAACTGTATTGTAAGTTGTCCAAACAGCACCATCATATTTTTGAACACCTTCAACCGTTCCAAACCATATGTTACCAATATCATCTACAAAAACATCTTTGACATTATGATCAGCAAGTCCTTTCACTGTAGTATATTTAATATATGTACTATCAGTTAGATTCCACCTGACAACACCGCCTGTTGTTGCAAGCCAAAGGTAATTTCCAATAATATCAGAACCAGATATTTCATTTGAATTTGTATAATTTTGCCAGCAATTTGAAAAAGCTACCTGAGGACATACAAACAAAATCAGACAAATTATCATTAATATCTGTCTAAATTTATCACTTTCAAATATAAATTTCATAATTTCTCCTTTATCAATAATATTTAGATTATTTTACTATTGTTCAATAAAATAAATTATAAATTTTCCTATAATTTGTCAAGATTTTATCTAGATTTTAATTCTTACTAAAATAAATAAGGTCTGAATATTCAATATTCCATACACCATAATTAATTCTTTAAGGTTTATGTTATTTTTGTTGATACAGATTTATAAGAATAGGTCTATATTCACATATGTAATTCAACAATATCTTTATCATTCAGTACATGATCTTTTGATACCATCTGACCATCATAAACATCTGTTCCCCACATTCTTGCTGATTTCAAATTTACAACAAAATCATGGTGTACATGTTCTGCAAAATCCTCTAAAGTTGCCCCACAATGAAGAATAAAAGGAGCCGTCAGATCAGGAGGTTTCCCCGGAACTTTTGAATAGATCCTTATCAAACGAAGATTTTCAAAAATTATCTTCCTCAATTTATCAAGATTTCGACCACTAAAAGCTGAAATAGGAAGCATTGGCCATTCTTCATTCAACAGTTCACAGAATATCTCAAATTCTTCCCGATCTTCTTTATCATCATATTTATTGACAAGAAGCAGAAAAGGTTTGAATATTTTCTGAGATTGTTCTTCAAATTCATTCATCATATGTAATGGGAAAATTCTCTTATTTTCTAATAATACTAAAGTTTCTTCTATCTTCTTCACCGGATCAGTATGCAGATTGACAACAAGCAAAACCATGTTTGATCTTTTTATAAGATCATAAAGTTCATGTTCTACATGTTCTTTAGTTAAAGGTGGTGTATCGACAAGCTGTATGTGAACATCTTCATAAGACATCATTCCGGGAATTGGTTTAAAAGTAGTAAAAGGAAAATTCCCGGTTTCAGATTTGGCATGTGTAAGTTTTGAGAGAAGAGCGGATTTACCAACATTTGAGGGTCCAATTATTACAACCTGACCGGCTCCTTCTTTCTCAATATTATAAACCGAGTCATGTTTACTTTTACATTTTTTTGACTGAGTTTCAATTCTCATCTTAGAAAGTTTTTTTCTATAACCGGCTCTGATCTTATCAGTTCCCTTGTGTTTTGGAATTGTACCAATCAATTCTTCAAGAAGAAGTATTTTTTCAGAGAGATCTTTTTCAGCTTTATAGCGTTTTTCTACTTCAAAGTACTCAGGAGGCATATTTGTAGGCATAATATTAATTTTTAATTGTTATATTTTTTCTTTATTTTACATTGAACTCATAAAAAATAAAAGACGTAATTTATTGACTGAAGTCCGTTGAAACTATTTATTAATGCTGTCTAACACAGAATATAAACCAGGTGTTTTTTGTTGAGTGTTGCTTTTGTTAACCATGATGTCAGATGGTGGAAATCTGATAATATGATAAAAAATTCAGAAGTATTTATTTTAAAATTTATATCCAATACTACAAAACAATGCTGTTAATAAGATAATATCATACATATAACCGGCAAAACCAACTGTTACTTTCCAACTAGAAAACCTTAAATAATAGTTTTCTCTGCTTAGTTTTCAATCAGATACTGCTGGAAGTAAATGGTCTGATTTCCACATATCGTAGGACGAACGAGCGTATCTCTCATGAGTGGCATGCCAATTTTGCACTTTATCTATTGTCCGGTATCGTAGTGCTAAACCTTCGTGCGACAAGGTCAATTCACCACCAACAACCTCACACAAATGAACAATTGCAATCATCGTATGTGGTCCATTCTTCGCATTTGGCATACGAGTGAACACCCCAACCAACTGCTTGACTTCTATCTCTAATCCTGTTTCCTCCCGTACCTCTCTTATCATCGCTTCAATCGGTTTTTCGTTCGGTTCCACCCAACCACAAGGTAAGCACCATCCACTTCCATCAGACCTGTCCATCAGCAAGATTTTACCACTTTCATCGAATATAGCAGCATCTGATCCGACTTTGGGCGTGATATACCCCATTTCCCTCAAGAATCGTGTTCTTATCGTCTCATCCGATACGTATAGCAACTCACCGTAAGTCTGTGCTGCTAATTTCATAAGCCGCTCATATCGTTCACGGTCATATACGCTCGAAGTATAATTCAGACCATTACGTGCAATTGTCTGAATCTCATCTAACAGGAAAAAAATGTCCATATGTGGTTTGCCTTTTTGCTTTCCTACCAATGTAATATAACCCTATCTCAATTATTGTTAACAGTCAAACCCTAATGTTGATGGTTCATGTTTAACCCCAATAACGAGTAGAATCCTAATGAAAAATTACTATAAAACTTTTCCATTATCATTAGAGATTATCTTACTCAAGTAACATTCTACCATCGCCTATGGTTAATTTCACCTGCTCTGTGAAATAATACAAAAGTCTTGTAATAATCATTAAAACCAAAAGAAAATTATAGCTAAAAAAATATTTTGAAGTTCATCTAAATCGGAATAAATCATAAATAATTTCATACTATCATATTTTGTATTATATATTATGTTTTTTAATATATTACCTTAATTCCTTCAAATAAGGTATTGACATACAGAAAAAAATATACATAAATTATTACATAATAGAAATTAATATTATATTTATGTTATTCACACATATATTAGGAGGTAGACATGTTTTACATTTTTCTCCTAGCAGCTATGGTTTCAGGATTTACAGGATACAGTAAGATCACTGAAATAGGAACCGATGGATATCTTGCTATAAAAACGATATTGGAAATTAATGGAGAAATAGTTGAAGACACAGGAGAGCTAATTACAGAAG
>CBDUTX010000126.1:0-6469 GCA_965370235.1 uncultured Desulfuromonadaceae bacterium
GAATGTTTACCACAGAAAAACACAGAGAAGAAAAACCCATCACTCCACCAAATATGATTAACAACGGATTTCACTAATTTCACGAATCTTTACCCGTCCCCTATTAAAGGGATAGAAACAAATTATTTCAAACACATAGAATATATCCATTAGTTTACAGAAATATATTTATTAAAATTGTTATTTGATTTAATATATGAAAAATTTAATTAATAATTATTTTGATTATTTAGGGAGGTTTTAATGAATTCAAAATTTAAAGGATATTATAGATATCCATCCATTCAAAATGAAGAAATAATATTTATCTCTGAAGATGATATCTGGTTGGTAAGTACAGAAGGTGGAATTCCTCGAAGAATAACTGCCAATCTCGGTGAAGTGACTCATCCTGTTTTTTCACCTGATGGTAAGTGGATTGCTTTTACTGGAAGAGAGGAAGGTAAAACTGAAATCTATCTTGTACCAGTTGAAGGAGGGAAAGCAAAAAGATTGACATATCTTGGAGAAACTTGTTATGTGGCAGGATGGAATAAGGAAAAAATAATATTTGCAAGTAATTTTAAACAGGCTTTCAGAAGAATATTTTCCCTATACAGCTTTGATATAGAAACAAATGTAATTGATGAATTACCTTTTGGACTTGCGAGAGCAGTAAGTTTTGGGAGATCAGGAGTTGTAATAGGAAGGAACACCGGCGATCCTGCAAGGTGGAAAAGGTACAGAGGAGGTACTGCAGGTGAATTGTGGATTGATGTTCAGGGGAATTGTGAGTTTAGAAAACTAATTGAACTAAAAGGAAATCTTGCAAATCCCATGTGGATTGAGGAAAGGATATTCTTTCTATCAGATCATGAAGGTATTGGGAATGTTTATTCTTGTAAAATTGATGGTTCTTGTCTGAAAAAACATACAGATCATAAAGAATACTACGCCAGAAATGCAAATACTGATGGAGGAAAAATTGTCTATCACCATGGTGCTGATGTTTTTGTATTAGATCTTCAAGCAGACTCTTACAGAAGAGTGGAAATTGATTATCATGGCTCCTTAATACAAAGAAGCAGAAAATTTGTAGAGTGTGGGAAATATCTGGAAGATTTTTCATTATCATATGATGGTAGTTTAATAACATTGACTTCAAGAGGAAGATCATTTTCTTTTGGGAACTGGGAAGGTCCTGTTATACAACAGAATTTTAAAAGTGGATCAAGACATAAATTATCAAGATTTTTGAAAAACGGTAATATTGTTCTCATTAATGATGAAGACAATATTGACGGAGTTGAAATACATTATAATGAGGGCTCGGAAAAATTAAAAAAATTAAAGAATCTTGATATAGGACGACCGTATAAACTTGAGGTCTCTCCGGTGAATAATGAAATTGCTATATCAAATCACAGACATGAACTTATTTGGATAGATCTTGAAAAAGAGAAATTGGAGGTAATTGATAAAAGTAAATTTGGTCCAATCGCTGGATTCAGCTGGTCTCCTGATGGTAAGTGGATTACATATTCATTTGCTGTTAAACATCATGATTGGATAATTAGAGTATGGAATATTAAGTCAAAGAAATATGAAAATGTCACAAAATCTCTACTAAGAGATATAAAACCTGTTTTTGACCCAAAGGGTAAATATATTTACTTCCTCTCATATAGAATTTTTAATCCTGTATATGATCAAATGCACTTTGATCTAAATTTTCCAAATGGTATGAAACCTTATCTTGTTACATTGAAAAAAGATATTCCATCTCCCTTTGTTCCGGTTCCTAAGTGCTTTGAGGAAAGTTCGAAAGAGAAAAAAGATGATGAAAAAAAAGAAGACATCGTAGTTAATATTGATTTTGATGGAATTTCAGAAAGAGTAATTCCATTTCCTGTTGAAGAAGGAATTTATGGTGATATTCAGGTTGCAGGAGAATATGTTTATTTTACGAAATATGATGTTGAAGGATCGATTGGTTCTGATGACGATCTTATTCCTGAAGCAAAAGCCGATATCATTGTTTATGATATGAAAAAACTTGAAAATAATATTTTCTTGACAAAAGTATCTGATTTCAGATGTTCTTCAGACGGCTCTTCAATGATATGTCAGATAAGAGATAAATTAAGAGTCATTTCTGTAAAAAGAGATCTTACACAACCACTGCTGGAAGATGATTCATGTAAAAGAAAAACAGGATGGATTGATTTTACAAGGGTTAAAGTTTCTATTGATCCAATTGCTGAATGGGAACAGATGTTTTGTGAAGCATGGAGACTGCAGAAAGATTATTTCTGGGTTGAAGACATGGCAGATATCAACTGGGATAAAGTTTACAAGAGATACTATCCTCTTGTTAAAAGAATTGCATCGAGAAGTGAATTTTCGGATTTGATATGGGAAATGCAGGGAGAGCTTGGAACATCGCATGCTTATGAATTTGGTGGTGATTACAGACCTAAACCTCAGTATAATATTGGTTTTCTTGGGGCTGATTTTGAATATTCACCAGAATTTGATGCTTATATTATCAAGCACATTATAGAAGGTGATGTGTGGGATGATAAGGCACCCCCACCGTTAAAAAGACCCGGGGTTAATTTAAAAGAAAATATGCTGTTACTTGCAGTTGGAAATATGAAATTGGATAAAAATAACCATCCCAATAAGCTTCTTGTAAATCATTCGGGAGCAGAAATTCAATTGACAGTTGCAGAAAAAGATTGTTCTGATAAAAGAACGATTGTTGTACATACAATTGACAGTGAATTACCTTTGAGATACAGAGAATGGGTCGAGAGAAACAGAAAGTATGTTCATGAAAAAACAAATAATAGAATTGGATATATTCACATACCAAATATGGGAGCTGCCGGATATGCAGAATTTCACAGATATTTTTTATCTGAATTTGATTATGAGGGTTTGATAGTAGATGTCAGATTTAATGGTGGTGGTCATGTTTCTTCTCTTCTGCTTGAAAAATTGGCGCGAAAAAGATTAGGTTATGATGTTACCAGATGGATGGGATATCATCCCTATCCTGATGAGTCAGTTCAGGGACCGATGATTGCTATTACAAATGAACATGCTGGATCGGATGGGGATATATTTAGTCATTCTTTTAAACTGATGAAGCTTGGAAAGCTTATTGGTAGAAGAACATGGGGAGGAGTAATTGGTATATGGCCGAGGAATTGGCTTGTTGACGGAACAATAACCACTCAACCGGAATTTTCATTCTGGTTTGAGGATGTCGGATGGGGTGTTGAAAATTATGGTACAGATCCTGATATTGAAGTTGATATAACTCCTCAAGAATACAGAGAAGGGAAAGATCCTCAGCTTGACAGAGGAATTGAGGAATTATTAAAAGAAGTAAAGAAGAATGAAAACTTAAAACCTGATTTTGGAGGTAAACCGAAAAAGACATTACCATAAACAGAAGATTAAAATATAATATTATTTTTCACAGAAGACACTTGCCTGCGGCAGGCAGGCAGAGCCCAGCACCACTCATCCAATTTAAGAATTTTTGCCACGGAAAAACACGGAAAACACGGAAAGAAAAGAAATGATGAAATCTTTTTCCTGCGTAAAAATCTCTCATCAGCTATAGCCACAGATCCCAACACCTCACCAAATATTTTCTAACAACGAATTACACAAATTACACAAATAATTATATTCAATAATTAATTATTATATTTTGCTTATATTGTTTCTTAATATTATTTGTGATATTAGTGATATTTGTTGTTTAGATAATTAATTTTTTAATTTCTCAATTTACTGAAAACTTCACTGATGGATTGATTATAATGGAGTCTGTTTATAGTAGAGGCAAATCTTTTTGAAAGAGAATGTATTTTAACAAAATCAAGAGCTGTAACTTCCGGTAATTGAGGAATTGTATCTGTAATATGCAGTTCTTTAAGACCAAATTTTTCATGTGCTTCTTTAATCTTAGCCATGTGCTTTATTCGGATTTTCATATGGGAGATGGCAGCATATATTTCTTTTATATTGTGTTTTAAATAAAGAGTTTTAACAACACTTACAAAAGAAGTTCCCGTAACAGTTTCATCATCAGTTATAATTGCCCTGGTTTTGCCATCAAGATCTCCAATAATACCCAACATCTGAGATTTATCTTTTTCGGTTCTGAATTTATTGACTATAGCATGCGAGATTCCCATTGCTTCAGAATAATGAATTGTAAATTTAGCACCTCCGGAATCAGTTGAAACTGCAACGGTATCTTCCTGTTTCATTTTGTCTCTGAACATCTCAATAAAAAGATCTATACCACTTATAGCTACAAGGAACATCTCAGGTTCATATAATCCATAAAGGGATAACGCATGGGGATGATATGTTAAATGAATGTCTGAACCGGAAATTTTTAACTGATCCACAAATAATCTTGCAAGAGTCGCTTCTCTCTGCATAAATGTTGGTTTATCCTGTCTTGAATAAGGAGAGTAAGGTGTAACCACAGTTATAGTCTTTGCTCTATGTGCTCTAAGTGTTCGAATTACCTGAAGGAGCTGCTGAATATTTTCATTTACTGTATTACCTGTAATATTTTCATGAATACACTGAAAAACATAAGCATTGGATCCTGCAACATGTTCGCCCAGTCTTGGACATGTTTCCGTATCTTCAAAGACAGCAGTAACCGGTTTTTCTTTGGTTCCGAGAAGAGGAATGTTCTTCAGTGCACTTCCGTTTTTTAATAACATGTGCTCATACTCGATCTTCACATTATTGGCAAGATCAAACCCTGCATTACAGGCAACAAATAATATCCATCCATTCGGACCAAAAAGAAGACGTTTTTTTGTTTTATCAAAACGCTCAGGGGGAATAAAATAACGAGAGAATTTATCTGTAATTAACATTATTTCCTCCAGATAATAAAAAGGTTCAATAAAATTTAACCAGATTTACTATATGTTTTCAACTCAATATTTATTGTCCGGTAATTATATTTATATTAATTTCTAAGGTCCTTTGGTTTTCAATGGAGGACCTGAGAAACCATTACCTGTTAAAAATTTCTTTCTGATAAATTTTGGAAGAAAATAATGACCCTCTTTTGAAAATATTTTTTCATTTTTCAGCTTGTAATAAGGAAAGAATAAGTAAATATTTGCTGACAGTCTTCCAAGAACAAGGGCAATTGCTGCTGCAATTATGCCGACAAAATTGAAAATATAAATTAGGATACAAAACATAATTATTATTATTAACACCTCTATTAAAGTAGCTATTGTTATTGGAAAAGTTCTTTCAACTCTAACCAGAACAGATCTCTGCCAGGCTAATAAGGTTGTAAGACCTGGCATTAAAACAAGAAACGAGAGAGGGATCAGGGATAAATTTACAAGATTGATAGAAAGTCCTGAAACATGTTTCAGCCAAAGGTGACTTAATGGAGTAAATGCCATCAAAGCTACTGCAGATGTAGTAATAAGACCAATTTTAAATGCAAAATTTCTTAAAGGTTTATAATTACTGAAGTCTTTATTAAGAAGAGCTATTCCAACTTCCTGATAGGAAAATCCGAAACTTCTGAAAATAAAAACCAATGAATTTAAAACAGGATAAATAGCAAGAGATTCAACAGATAACCTGCTTTTACTGACAAAGAATGTGACAAGAGGATGTATACCGAGAATTAAATAAGACGTAAGAGCCAGAGGGTAGTAAAATTTTATTATATACCTGTATGATAGTTTTCCAACATCTACAGCTTTATTTGATAATTTTTTGATTACTCCATTGCACATTAATTTTGTGGCTATTGCTTCAAGGGTCACCCCCATAGATAATGCGGTTGCTCCTACATAAGCTCCTCTGATATCAAAAAAAAGGTAGAGTATTAAAGAAGTAAAAACCATTGTAATCAATCTGAAAGCTGTTCCGATAGCAACTCTTTTGGTTTTGTTTTGTCCAAGAAGAATTCCCTGATAAAAACGCCTGAATCCTATAGCTCCGGGCCAGGGAGTGAGTATAAGAGTGGTAATATGTGCAAGAGAAGCTACATTTTTATCCAGTTTGATAATTTTATCGGTTATAAAGTAAAATACCGGAGGAATAACAACAACAAGCTGAATTAACGTAACGATAAATATTAAAAGATATATGAAATTACGTAATTTTACATATGATTGTTTATTATTGACGAGTGCTGTAGAAGCAGAAAGTATCATAACAACCGGTGCTTCTATTAATAATGAGAGAGCAAAGGCTACTCCGTAAGCAGCGAGATTGTACTTTGGTTCTGCTAATCTTGCTATGATAGCTGCAACAAATGGACCTTCGACTGACATCATCAGCCATGTAATTGACAGGGGAACCCAAAATTTGAATATTTTTTTGTTATTCAAATTATTGTATTCTGATAACATTCGGGAAGAATAACATAGTATACTTTGATTTGATATTAAAGCTTTATAGAGAGAAC
>CBDUTX010000127.1:0-6468 GCA_965370235.1 uncultured Desulfuromonadaceae bacterium
AAAAGGAGAAAAAATGCAACTCAGTAAATTAACGACACATATTGTTTTATCTTTACTCTTTTTATTTATTTTGTTTTCGTTTATTTCGTGTTCATCTAAGTCAAATTCAGAAATTTTAAAAGAAAAAAATAAATTAATATATGAATATCTTAATAAAGCAATGAAATATTGTGGTGAAGAAAATTATACAGAAGCAGCGAAGTTGTTTCAATTGGCTGCTGATCAAGGAAATGCTGAAGCTCAATACAATCTTGGTATTTGTTATTATAATGGTCAGGGAGTTTCTCAGAGTTATACAGAAGCAGTGAAGATGTATCAATTAGCGGCAGAACAAGGATATGCTTCTGCTCAATACAATCTTGGTATTTGTTATTATAATGGTTATGTAGTTCCTCAGAATTATACAGAAGCTGTGAAATGGTATCGATTGGCTGCTGAGCAAGGAGATCCCTATGCACAGAGAGAACTTGGTATTTGTTATTATAATGGTCAGGGAGTTCCCCAGAATTATACAGAAGCTGTGAAATGGTTTCAATTGGCTGCTGAGCAAGGAGATCCTTATGCACAGACCAGACTTGGTTATTGTTATCAAGATGGAGAAGGAGTTAACGCTCATTATTCAGAAGCAATAAAATGGTTTCGATTGGCTGCTGAGCAAGGATTTGCTGATGCACAATGTATTCTTGGTTATTGTTATTGTATAGGAGATATAGTTCCCATGAATAATGCAGAAGCTGTGAAATGGTTTCAATTGGCTGCTGAGCAAGGAGATACAAATGCTCAGAGAGGGTTAGGACTTGCTAAGAGAGGATTAGAAATTTTTGGTTATTAAAGTATATGCTTGTATTGTCCACCGCCACAAGACACGAAAGAGGATAAATAAAAAAAAGATATTAACTCACACAAAGACCCTAAGGCACAAAGCTCCACCTATATTCCCCAGAAGAATATTTGACCTGTCTGCGGCAGGCAGGTAGAGAAAAAATGATATTTTTTAACTTAAAACTTATTACCTACAACTTGTAACTGTTTTATTTTTTCTTTTCAACTTGTTACTTGCTAATTGGTTCTGTTATTTACATTTTCCAAATTATTAACCACTTATGAATTTTGCAAAAATTAGATAAAAAAACTTGACATTTTGCCTTAACTGATATAAATTTAATATCAGTTAGGAATAAAAATGAATTTACTTACAAAAAATACAGATTATGCAATTAGAGCATTATTAGTACTGACAGCAGATAGAGGAAAATTATTGTCGGTTAGAGAAATATCTCAAAGACAGAAAATTCCCTATCAATTTTTAAGAGGTATAATGCAGAAATTAATAAAACACGGTTTTATAAGTTCAAAAGAAGGAGTAAACGGAGGATTTATAATATCTAAAGATCCTGAATCTATTAAAATAATTGATATTGTAAAAATATTTCAGGGGGACTTACAGCTAATAAATTGTATGTTCAGAAAAGAAATATGTCATAACAGAAAAACATGTATTTTAAGAAAGAAATTAAAACGTATTGAAAAAATAATTTACAGAGAATTTGAAGATATATCTATTAAGTCATTATTGAAAATATCTTGAGAAAATAATATTATTGATAAGGAATATGTCATTTCAATAAATGGAGAGATAATTTAAAAAAAAGGAGGAATTATGTCTATGTTTTGTTTTCAATGCCAGGAAACGGCAAAGAACACCGGTTGTACAATAAGAGGAGTATGCGGGAAAGATGAGCCTACATCAAATTTACAGGATTTATTGATTTATATACTTTTTGGAATATCAATTTATGCTGAAAAACTGAATGGAATAATCGAAAAAAAATACGGTGAGTTTTTGATTAAAGCTCTGTTTACAACTATTACAAATGCAAATTTCGATAAAGAGAAGATTCTTGAACTGATCAAAAAGGCTATTATTTTAAGAGAAGAACTGAAAATTAAGGTTTCAAATACTATATCATCCGATCTGCATGATTCTGCAACCTGGTTCTCTGAAAGAGAAGAAGATTATTTAAAAAAATCATCTGAAGTGGGAATATTGTCTTATAGCGACAACGAAGATATCCGTTCATTAAAATCTCTTATTCTGTTTGGATTAAAGGGAATAGCAGCTTATGCTGATCATGCATCGGTTTTGGGATATTACAGTGATGATATAATAAAATTCATAGTCAAGGCTCTAACTGCAATGACAAAAGATCTTTCTGCAGATGAATTAACTTCTCTTGTACTTGAAACAGGTGAATACGGAGTTACTACAATGGCTTTGCTCGACAAAGCGAATACCAGCACCTATGGGAATCCGGAAATTACAAAGGTTAATATTGGTGTGAGAAGCAATCCTGGTATTTTAATCTCCGGACATGATCTTAAAGATATGGAAGAACTTCTCAAACAGACTGAAGGAACAGGAATTGATATATATACTCATGGTGAGATGCTTCCTGCAAATTATTATCCTTATTTTAAAAAATATGATCACTTTGTCGGTAATTATGGCAGTTCATGGTGGAAGCAGAATGAAGAATTTGAATCATTCAAAGGTCCTGTTCTGTTGACAACAAATTGTATCATACCTGTTAAAGACAGTTATAGAGGGAGAATTTTCACTACAGGAATGGTAGGTTATCCTGGAGTCAGACATATATCTGACAGGGAAGAAGGAGGAATGAAAGATTTTTCAGAGATAGTTGAACTTGCCAGGAAATGTCAACCTCCTGTTGAGCTCGAATCCGGTGAGATAATAGGTGGTTTTGCTCATAATCAGGTTATTTCAATGGCAGATAAAATCGTTGAGGCTGTAAAATCCGGAAGTATTAAAAGATTTATAGTCATGGCAGGATGTGACGGAAGACATAAGAGCAGGGATTATTTTACGGAAGTTGCTAAAACATTACCGGATGATGCAGTGATTTTAACTGCAGGTTGTGCAAAGTATCGGTATAATAAATTGAATCTTGGTGATATAAATGGAATTCCGAGAGTTCTTGATGCCGGGCAGTGTAATGATTCTTACTCTCTTGCAGTAATTGCATTAAAACTCAAAGAAGTTTTTGGTTTTGATGATATAAATGAATTACCTATTTCTTTTGATATTGCGTGGTATGAACAAAAAGCTGTTACTGTTCTTCTTGCACTGTTATATCTCGGATTTAAAGGGATCAGGCTTGGACCAACCCTTCCTGGATTTCTTTCTGGCAATGTAATAAAAGTTCTCGTTGAGAAATTTGACATTAAACCGACAGGAGAAGTGGAAGAAGATGTCCGGTTAATGATGGCTGGAAAATAATTATTTGAGGGTCATATTTTAATAATGTGACCCTTATCCCAATCCATTAACAATGATCAATTAACAATTATCAATTCCCAGTCCCACCTGATATTGAACCACAGAGACCACCTGCCTTCGGCAGACAGGCAGAGGAATGTTGAGAGTAAAGAGAGAAGAACAATTAACAATACCCAGCACCACCCCGGAATAGTTTCTCCACGAATTAGCACGAATCCCCTCACACAGCCACTCCAAGACATGAATGGGCACGAAGCCCATCCCTCTACATTATAAATATTTTTTACCACAGAAAAACACCTGTCTGCGTGCAATGCACAGGCAGGCGGAAAACACTGAAAAGAAAAAGAAATGATGAAATCTTTTTACTGTGTAAAAATCTCTCATCAACTTTATCCACAGAGCCCAACAACACACCATCCAATATTGCAACCACAGAGACCACGGAGGAATATAGAGAGCACAGAGAAAAAACACATCACCCTACACCAAATATTTTTTAACAACGAATTACACAAATTTACACGAATAATTTAAGGTTATAAGATAAATAAAAATCAAAAGTTTGTTGAATAAGTTTTTATATAAATCATTGCATTTACTATTCTTAATCAAATAATGTTTATCCTCTCACTACTTCAAAAGTATCATTCGCTTGGTTTCAGGAAGACTGTTTCCTGATCTTAGCCGACAGAAATAAACACCTGAACCCATTTGTTGTCCTGAATTGTTTTTTCCATCCCATATGGCAGAATAACTACCTGCATTCTGGTTTTCATTTACCAACATTTGCACTTCCTGACCCAGTATATTATAAACTTTTAGCGTTACATCGGCATTTACCGGTAATTGATAACTGATGGTTGTTGAAAGATTGAAAGGATTGGGATAATTTCGTAACGAAAAATAAGAAGGGTAATTTCTTTCAAGTTGATTAAAGTTAGATGCAATGCCATTACATTCGCTATTTGTACTATACCAAACTTCATAGTCATTACTTCCATATAATCCCTCCAAAAATGCGATATGGCAAGTACACAAAGAGTCAACACTCATGGATATATCTGTGGTATGCTCATTATTGAAAGTTATTTGTTCAGGGATCTCAAAACTGTCAGTGCTATTATTCACATAATATAATTCATGAGAATTAGGGTTTCCAAAGGTCCCACCAATATAGGAAATATGGATATAATCTAAATGATCCACAGCTAAGGCTGTGAGTTCATTCACGCTATTGTCGTTTGACAAAATCAATGTTGAATCAAAAAATCCGTTTACATTATTAATGTAGTAAACACCCCCATGGTATCCGGAATAAGATATATGAACATTGTTTGAAGAATCAATCCCTATGGAACCGTGCCAACGAATAGCTCCTACACTTACTATTGTTAAACTATCGAATGTCCCGGAAACATTGTTCGTGTAAAGAATCTTAGCTCCATCTTCAAATACAATATGAACAAAGTTGTTATTATCCAAATCCATTGAAGGTCTAACATAACTTGTTCCTTTTGATCCATCGGTAATTCTGATTGGAGATCCAAATGACCCGCCCTCATTGTTAATATAATATATATCCCAATTACCATATTCATAATATCCATATTTGTAAGCAATATGAGCTACACCAATAGAATCAATAGTTAAACATGAATGTTCAGGAACATAACCTACAACATTTGTATTTGTGAAACTTACCTGTATTGGGTCGCAAAAACTTCCACCAATGTTGTTTACATAGTATTCTTCATAATCATGACCATCGTACCCCTTGAAGGAAATATGTGCATTCCCTGTTTGATCTATCCTTAAACGAGGATAGAGATCATCAGTAGTATTATTGGTAACTTTTACTGGTGTTCCGGAAATTTCAGATAAATAGTAAATATCATAATCACCATCGTCATTAGAGCACCATGCAAAATGCGGAATATCGGATGCATCTAAATCTACTGAGGACATAGCTTCTGCGTAATTGTTATCAGTCAATTGAAAACTTTGCCAATCAGCTTGGGATGTTTCTACAAAAAATAGAATTAAACCGAGGAAAAGACTAATTTTTTTAAATTGCATTTTAATACTCCTTTTCTAAACCTGCTCCTGTCTATGAAACTGATGCTCATTATAAGATTTTAAAATGTAGTCTTACTACTTATATTGCTTTTAATATAATACTTTCTTCCAATCTTTGTAAGTTTTTTTGATCTTTTTAATTTAACCTATCCTACATTTTATAATATTTCCATTATGTATAAAATACAATCACAAATACGTCTTCAGCTTGTCCATTACTACCTCAATAACGGGGTAACCTTAATGCAAACTGCCCGAAAATTCAATGTTCACTATCAGAGTGTTTTCAAATGGGTTAAGTGGTATCAGAAACAAGGTGAAGAAAGGTTACTTTCAAATGATTATGGACACTGGAATAGGACAGAAAAAGTTATAGAGGAAAAGGTTGTATTCTTAAAGGAAAATGACTCTACATTGACTGGAAAAAAGGCAAAACAAATTATTGATAAGAACAATATTAAAATATGATGAAGCAAGAAGGTTTTTTGAACTTGGAAAAATAAAAGAAGCAGCAAGCATTTTGAATTCTATTCTCTTACTTGTAAGAATTAAAAAGGCAATTAATCTACCATCTCATTTACTTGAGGTCTCATTTTATGAAGTTAATCCTGCTTTGATAAATAAAGGGATTCATTTTATTACCGATTATAGAGAATATCAGACATCTCTTATTCAGGCAAAGGCACTACTGAGTGCTGGTGAATAGGGATATGCTAAACAGGAATACTTACAGGCATTCAAACTATTCAGGGATGAGCCATTTAAAAAGATGTATGATAATTGGTCAGATGATAAAAGGATTGAGATTTTATTTAGCTATGAAACGGAAGTGATAGCCTTTGTAAAGGAACTTAAGAAAAGGGAAAAAAAAGAAGAAGCAAAGAAGATGCTTAAAACGGTTAAAAGGATAGTTCCTGATTTAGATGACAATAGTTTCAACTAATTTCACAGCATCTCCGAAAGTCTGTATATGAGGTGATTTAATATACACAATCCCTTTTCAGTTGTCTTTAGTCCTGTTTTTGTCAAAATGATAAGATTTTTATCAACAAGTTCATCAATAAGTATTTTATTTATATTTGCAAAGATTG
>CBDUTX010000128.1:0-6399 GCA_965370235.1 uncultured Desulfuromonadaceae bacterium
TTCTTTCTTCTTTCACCTCTTCGTGCATTGGTATTGATTTTAAGATACCCGGAATCAAAAGAAAATATTTCTGACTATGAATCTTTTCAATCTTACAAAATGGAAATGCGCGGAGGGGATTCAAGCAAAAAACCAACAGAATGGTTTACCCTTTCACGTGCTTATCCTTATGATGAAATTCCCTTCAAGGCTTATGTAAAAACTTTAAACAGAGCTTCCTCGATTAGAGAAGCGACGATGAATACAGATCAGTTCACAGCTACATTTGCAGGACCTACAAATGTCGGAGGTAGAATTACAGCAGTTGCAGTATCTCCAATAGATCCAAATATAATTTATGCAGGAGCTGCACTTGGCGGAATTTTCAAAACAACTGACGGAGGTCAAAATTGGATTTCTGTTACAGATGATGATGTTCCAAGTCTTTCCTGCGGAGATATAGCAATCGATCCGGGGAATCCTGACAAAATTTATTTTGGAACAGGTGAAGCAAATTCAAGCGGGGATTCCTATTCCGGAACAGGCTTATATATCAGTACAGATGCCGGAGTAACCTGGACACTGTCCGGATTGGAAAATTCACATCATATTGGAAGGATTGCTATAAATCCGGATTACAATGATACAGTCTTTATTGCAGCTATGGGAAAATTATTCGGTAAGAATTCCGAAAGAGGAGTTTACAGAACTACTGACGGAGGTTCATCATGGGAAAGAGTATTCTATCTCAATGACTCAACAGGCTGTATCGATATAGTCATAAATCCTCAGAACACAGATGTCATCTATGCTTCTATGTGGGAAAGAATCAGAAAACCGACTTACAGAAATGTAGGCGGTATGTCAAGTGGCATATGGAGATCTACCGATAATGGTGATAACTGGACCAAGCTTTCAAATGGTCTTCCTCCTGATTCACCGACTAATGGCAGAATTGGACTTACACTATCTCCTTCCAATCCGAATATTATCTATGCAAGCTATGTCGATCATCCGGGAAATCTCATGGGAATCTGGAGGACAACAGATGGTGGTGATTCATGGCAATCAAGACTTGTATACCCGGGAACTTCTTCATTTTCAAGTTTTGGCTGGTATTTTGGGCAGATATGGTGCAATCCTGATAATTCGGATATTGTATATCTCGGAGATGTCTCTCTCTGGAAAAGTAATGACGGAGGACAGAACTGGAATACGATCGGGGATCAAATGCATGTAGATCATCATGCTATGTACATAAATCCGTCTAATTCAAATTACATGGTTGACGGAAATGATGGAGGTCTATACCTGTCTACAAATGCAGGATCAAGCTGGAATAAATGCAATAATCTTCCTATAACTCAATTCTATGCAATTACCATTGATCACCTGAATCCACAGCGTCTCTACGGAGGAACTCAGGACAACAGCACACCAAGAACCTTGACAGGTGCAGTTGATGACTGGCATGTGCTTTTCTATGGAGACGGGTTCTATACAAATATTGATTTTACAAATTCTAATATTATCTATGCTGAAGCTCAGTATGGTTATCTCGGTAAATCTACCAATCTTGGAAGTAGCTGGGATATTATTTTCACAAATTATCAACATGGTGAGAGAACAAACTGGTGTACTCCTGTTGTAATGAGCCCACATGACAATCAAACTTTATTCTACGGTGCCGAAAGGCTATGGAGAACGACAAATGGCGGATCATCATGGTCTGCAATTAGTCCAAATCTTACCGGAGGTAGTGGTGGTGGGAATCTTACTTATGGCACTATTACAACAATCAGTCAATCTCCCCTTAATTCCAATATTATCTGGGCTGGTACTGATGACAGCAGAATATGGATTACCACAAATGCCGGTGGAAACTGGACTATGGTCTCATCATCCCTTCCCGACAGATGGTGCACAAGAGTTACTGCTGATGTCTATGATCAGTCAACCGCTTACGCAACTTTTTCAGGTTACAAAGTCGATGAACTACTTCCCCATATTTTTAAGACAACTGACAACGGCTCATCCTGGACAGATATCAGCGGAAATCTCATTGATATACCTGTAAATGACATACTACCTGACCCACAGATAGCAGACAGACTGTATATTGGAACTGATTTCGGTCCATATTATTCAGATGACGGTGGAATTATTTGGCAGTACATGGGAGACCATCCTTTATGTCCAGTATTTGATATTGAGCTTCATGATGGAGAGAGAAAACTTGTAACAGGTACTCACGGACGCTCTATGTACTCATTTGACATCAGTGTTTCAGGTGTTTCAGAAACACCAGGTGACTATCCAGCTCCATTTATTTTAAACAGAAACTATCCCGAACCATTTGATATTTCCACAACCATTTCATTTGAAGCAATATCCGAAGCACATATAAAATTAAATGCTTACGATGTCAATGGTCGTTTGATTGTAAATATATTTGACGGGAATATAGATCCAGGTAAGCATTCATATCAATTCGATGCAGCAGATCTGCCTTCTGGAGTTTATTTTATATCACTTACTTCAGGAAACAATAGAATATCAAGGAGAATTACATTAATTAGATAAATTTTTCATTTAAATGTAATTTTTTAGATTTTTATCCTGTATTTAATTACTTTATCATTTGCTGCAACAAAGAGCTCATTTCTGTCATTAATGACCATTCCGAATGCATAACCATGGATATTAATAAAATCAATATACCTGCCATTCGAATCGAATATCTGTATGCCTTTTATATCACTGACATATACTCTTCCCTGATTGTCAACTGTTATAGTACCCATTGCACTGAACTGTCCCGGTTCATCCCCACCACTTCCAAATTTGTTCAGATATTTACCTTCAGGTGAATATATTAAAACTGCATCATTAAAACTACCCATTACATAAATATATCCCATTCCATCAACTGCTATATGCCCGTCAAGTTCACTGTGGTCAGTCTGATTTTCAAACATTCCCTCGATAAACATTACAACATTACGATTTTTATCAAATTTTATTAGGTTATCACCTCTTGAAATTGCAATAATATTGCCCTCCGGAGTAAAAGCAATATCATCTATTCGGTAGTCATCACTTCCTTCCTGGAAATATCCTTTAAATTCACCTGTATTACCATCAAAAATGTGTATCTTGCCGCTTCCGACAACATATACAATCCCTTCTCTGTCAGTGAGAATTTTAGGCATGTTAATATCATCTTCAATAATCCACAATCTTAAAAATTCTCCTGTTGAATCAAAAACCTGTACTCTGTTGTTTGAATAACTTCCAACATAGATATTTCCATCACCATCGACACCAATATTCCTGACATCTGTAAAATATCCCTGCCCTGTACCCTCTTCTCCAAATTCAAGTACAATATCGGCAACTGAAGAAGAACTAAAGATTCCTCCTGAGGTTGAATTCCTTGTAACTATGGATATTACTGCAATAATTCCTCCTGTGATTAGAATAGGAAAAATAATTGTAATTAAAAGAATAACAATAGAGGCTTTTTTCACAGGTTGTGCAATATTAGAAAATTGAATTTTATTACTACTAAAACTGGTTTTGAAAAGATCAGACAGTTCAATTTTTGTAGTTTTAATTTTATCTTTTTCACCGGGAAACATATCAGGAAGATAAAAAGATGTATCACAGTATTCGCATTGAATCATCTTATCTTCTATTTTCCGAACTTTTAAAGTAGCTCCACAGTTAGGACATTTAAAAGATTTTCTCCTGAACATAGATTGTCCTCCTAACTTCAATGAAGTTAATAATTAATTTTACAGAAATATATTTTGTTATTAAAGCATGAAATTAAAAGATACTAATATGAAAAATATATATTATCTAATAATCATGAATTTACCTGAAGCATTCATGCCATTATAGTCAGCTCTGATCCAGTAAATACCATTTGACCATTGATTAGTATCAAATTGAAATTCATAAGAATTTGCATTTGGAATAAAATATTCCCTGCTGTATATCTCTCTTCCGAGCACATCAAATACCGAAATTCCCAAATTACCTGATACTGGAATGAAAAAGCTGATATTTACCGATGAATTGACATGATCAAAATATATTGATGTGAGAAAATCAGATGTCTGAAGTGATGGAAACGGTTCTTCTGCAACACCAGTAGATACTGCATCTGCTGAAAATTGATAAGAACTGTCACCGGAGCTTTTTACTTTCGAGACTATCATCAAGACAAGATCATAATTCACACCAAAATCAGTAAAAGAAAAACTTCCACTATTTGCTCCATCGAGAGCAGCATATATAACACTGTCAATTTCCGGATCATACATAACAAAAGACAAACCAAATTCTGTATTATCAACACCATCAAAATCAATAATCAAATCTGTTCCAAACATAAATTTAAAATAATCTGTTCCCCATGAGTTAACTGTTGTAGTGACATTTGAAACCGGATAAGAACCATAATTCGTTGAAGTAAAAGTGGGAATATATAAATTGAAATATCCATATCGTCCATTATCATAAATTGTGTCATCCATAAAATTAGCTATTGTCCAATCTACAAATACTTCTTTAAAACTTACTCCCGAATATCCCATCGAATCAAGAGCACTTTCAACTCCAAATGTGCAATTAAGAGTATCTGCAACGAGTGTTCTAATGATATCAGCTTCTCCATAATGATCATAAAGATACATCATAAAAAGATATGTCTGAATGTAATCGGTCCACTGCTGGTCCCATACAAGAAGATTATCATCCGGATGAGATGTAAAACCTGAGATCGGATCAGGTAAACCATAAAGCCACATGGCAACCTCTGCGCATCCTTCATCGACCCATGTTTCTTCATCTTCATCCATATTCCAGTGAATCATGTGCTGAAGTTCATGTGCGAGAACAGATAATCTCTGGGGTGCAGAAGGATTCAAAGGGTAACAGGTCATATAGAACATTTCAACTTCATTTGAATGAGCTCCCAATGCCTGTGCCTGGGCTTCTGTCATTTGATTGAATGCTGAAAAATAACCGTCAAAAGAAGTCCCCTGAAAACTGCCAAGAGCTGAATAAAATATATAGACATGTCTGTCATTATCGATTTCATCTGGTATTTCACCAAAATGCTGAACATCAAGCTGAACAATACCATAATTTGGATTATTCAGTGTGTGATGCTCAAAATGTTCCAGAACAGTGTCCACATCAACCTGATCCATATTGATATTCCACTGATTATCCGCTACAAAAATATAACAGGAATCACCAACAGCCCTGCAGGTTGCCGGTACCTGTATCCACAGTGGAGGCATTACCGTAAGATTCCATGCCCAGAAAGTCATTGTATCTCCAATCTGAACATCCCGGTTTTCATATAAAAAAGACTGACCCTGCATTTTAATTCTCAAATTATTTAACCTGACAGCATCCCAGTTTACATCAGATGTAGCTTCTTTTATCCAGGGAGTAAGGCATAGACCTCTCTCATTTGGAAAATCAGCCCATATATAGGAAACAGATATAAATATCATAATAATTACAAGCATAATACTTCTCTTAATAAACATTTTCTCCTCCATAGTTAAGTTAATAATAAGTACAATAAACTTAAGTGCATGTTAAAAAAAAATCAAATAAAAAATATTTATTTTTTCAATTTTTATTATAAGTTCCCTAAGAAAAATATAAACACTGAAAAATAAAATTTTTAATTAAATCAATGTTCAGATGTAATCAATTCTTCATTTTATCTGTATTTCAGCTAATACATATCCATCAAAATATAGAATAACCGTACTATTTTTTTCTCTATCTGGATATTCAATTAGTTCTTTATAAAGCCAAATACTTGGTCCCTGTAATGCAGAAGGACTCCCTAAAATCTCTCTGATTTCCTCTTTTACCATTCCGTATTTAACTCTGTTGTTGAATTCATCATAAGTTATAGGATTAATTTTAACTGTTGAGCAAGATTTATAAATATAAAGAAATGATATGATGATAATTGCAAAAGCAGCAGCAATAATATAACCGTTAAATTTTCTCACCATACCTCCTTAGATTTAATAGATCACAAAATAATAATATGTAATAATAATTTTATATCTTTAAAACAATAACTTAAAGAAAATATTAAAAAAAATTTAAATATCTCTAACTTTTTACTGTAAATTATTATTAAAATATATTAACATTATTCAACAATGAGTATAATAATTATACTTAATGTAAAAATATTATAAAAAAATGTCCAGGAAAGAAAAAGAAAATAAATTTAGAAGAGATCTGATAGTAGAAGCTGCTGAAAATATTATACTCTCTAAAGACTTTGAGAGTTTATCTATGGATGAAATTGCCAAAGAAGCTGAATTTACAAGACCAACTCTTTATTTATATTTCAAAAATAGAGAAGAATTA
>CBDUTX010000129.1:0-6347 GCA_965370235.1 uncultured Desulfuromonadaceae bacterium
GCTAAGTTCATCTTCCATCTGTATGAATTTACCACCGTACATCGGAAGTTTTTCTGCAGCTACAGCAGCAATTTCAGATGATGGTGTAATCGGATAACCGCCAAAAAATTTCAGACCGGCAATCAAAGCAGCTTCAAGACAAGCTTCATTTCCCTGAAGAAATCCAACTTTTCTTCCGTCTTTATCTTTGAAGAGTTTATAAAAGAGCATTACTTCACCTCTAATTTCTTAGTTACTTCTGGTTCTGTGATTATTGCAAATTCCGGGCAGAGTGTTACACATAAAGTACATTCCCTACATTTGGAAATATCTCCTATTTCCGGATAACCGTCCTCACCAAGTTTCAGAACATCCCTTGGGCAGAATTCAATACAGAAAGAGCATTTTTTGCACCAATTTTTCTTGATGAAAAGATATGGGACTTTTTTAGCCATATTGACCTCTTTTATCTTTTGTTTTTGGATTTATTTTTGAAATTAATTTATTGTTTTTAAAAGCTGAATATGAAATATTCATTAAAATCTCTTTATTATATCTACTAATTCTTCAGGTATTGAAGCTACATCAATACCTGCTTTATTCAGGGCTTTGATCTTTGCTGCTGCAGTTCCCCTTCCACCCGAGATAATAGCACCTGCATGCCCCATTCTCTTTTCAGGAGGAGCAGTTTTTCCTGCTATAAAGGCAGCAACAGGTTTATTGAATTCTTCGGCAATATACTTTGCTGCTTTCTCTTCTTCGACACCTCCAATTTCACCTATTATTGCAACTGATTTTGTTTCGGGATCATCTTTGAAAAGTTTAAGGATATCGATAAAATTGCTTCCCTGTACAGGGTCTCCTCCTATACCAATGCATGTTGACTGCCCAATGTCAGCATTTGTTAAAGCCTGAACAACTTCATATGTTAATGTACCACTTCTTGAAATGATACCAACACTTCCTTTTTTATGGATATGTCCGGGCATTATTCCCACTTTACACTGCTCCGGAGAAATAAGTCCGGGACAATTCGGTCCGATTAATGTAATGTTTTTCCCGCTTAAATACTGTTTGACTTTGATCATATCATTTACCGGCATCCCCTCTGTTACTACAACAATTATCTTAATACCGTTTTCAACGGATTCAGATATTGCATCGAAGGCAAATGGAGCAGGTACGAAAATTATGGAGATATCCGGATTATGTTCTTCGACAGCTTGTTGTAAAGTTGTATATGCAGGCAATTCATCTAATGAGCTATCTATAAAAGCCGGATCAACTCCAGCGACAACTTTTGTTCCATATTCGATCATCTTTTTCATATGAAATTGTCCTTCAATACCTGCAGCTCCTTGAATGACAACTTTTGAAGATGAGTTAACAAGAATACTCATTATTTTTTCCTTTGCTAAATTAGATTTGTGATCTTTACGATTTCCTTTGCAGAAACGGACATTTCAGTAAAACATTTTATGTTTTCTTTTTCGAGTATTTTATAAGCAATTGCATCATTTGTACCTATCAATCTTATTACCATTGGTTTATCAATATCCAGTTTGCTTTTTGCTGAAACTATTCCCTGTGCTACAAGGTCGCATCTGACAATTCCTCCGAATATATTTATAAAAAGAGATTTCACGTTTTTATCTTTTAATATTATATGAAGTGCATCTTCAACCTGTTGAGATTTTGCACCACCTCCAATGTCGAGGAAATTAGCAGGTTCACCTCCAAAATACTTAATGACATCCATTGTAGCCATCGCAAGCCCGGCACCATTGACCATACATCCTATGTTTCCGTCAAGTTTGACATAATTCAGATTTTTATCTTTTGCTTCTCTTTCATAAGGGTCTTCTTCTTCAGGTATTCTCATTTTTAAAAGGTATTTGTGCCTGAAAAGAGAATTGTCGTCAAAGATCACTTTTGCATCACAGGCAAAACATTTACCGCTTTTTGTTATAACAAGAGGATTTATCTCAGCTAATGTTGCATCATTTTCAATAAAAAACTTGAATAAATTGCTAATAGTTGTATAAATTTCTTTTTTTGTTTCGGATTTTAAATCCTTTAGAGTTGAAAGTATTTCTCTTATCTGGAAACTTTGAAGTCCAGGAAAAAATTTTATTTTTTTTACAATTATTTTTTCAGGATGATTTTCTGCAAGGTCTTCAATATCAATACCTCCTGAGGATGAGAAGATCATCTGATAACATCTGTTATCTCTGTCCTGAATGAAACTCAGATAAAATTCCCTGTCAATATTTAACTGCTCTTCAATCAGAATCCTTTTTACAGGCAATCCCTTTATCTTCATTGAAAAGATCTGGGAAGCTTTGTGCATTGCCTCATCTATGTTGTCTGCAAGTTTAATTCCTCCTGCTTTCCCTCTTCCTCCAACATAGACCTGAGCTTTAATAACCACTCTCGGATTTGGAAATTCATTTATTACTTTCTCTGCTTCATTGATACTACCTGCATCTTTACCAAAAGGTACAGGGATACCTTTTTCTGAGAATAATTTTTTAGCCTGGAATTCATATATCTTCATTCTGTGATCCTCTCATGTACAAACATGTTGATAACAAAAACCATCTTATAAATATTTGAATAAAATAAATTTATCTTAATTGAATTGTTTGGCTTTAGAGGTAAAAGTATAGTGTTTTTAGGTATTTGACAGTACAAAGGTGTTGTTTTCTGCATTATGTTGTTACACATATCTTATTCAAGTACATTAAGAGAATGTTTTTGTCAACAAGTAAAATAAAATTTTATGTTAATTAAATATAACATTAAATCTGATGTATTTTTTATGATTTATGTCAGAAATATTCAATTAAACTGTAATAATTCTCTAGCAAATTTTAATTTTATTGCTTCGATTTAATTTAAACAATATTTGTGTTATCTGCCAAATGTTAGTGATGTCTTGTGTAATTAAAAAATACTCTTAGATCAGAGAGAGTCTAAAATTTCAGTATTCTGTTAAGGTTATTCTCAAAAGCTATTCTCTCTTCAGGAGAAAGAAAATCTATTATCAGTTTTCCATTTAAATGATCTATCTCATGCTGGAAGGCTCTGGCGAGAAGATCTTTTCCTTCAATTTCAAATTTTTTTCCATATTTTTTTTATTTAATTATTATAGGACACTACTGACCTTGAATAATAATATATTAAATCTTTTATTAAGAGTTCAAGTAATTAAGGATAATTAACTATAGATTCTTTATCATAAATACAGGAAGATGGAGGAATTAATTTATCTTTGAATATAACCAATGTACTGCAGTCTTTGCCTATTGCAGATGGAGCATGTATGGCTTCATAACCTGAATTTCTAGCCTTTCTAGATATTTTCTGGGTTATAGTAAAATCATAAGGTGTAATTAAAGATTCATGTGATATACTTAACTTTTCTTGAATTGATGAAATAGTAAGATCCAAACATCGATAAATATTCACCTCGAAAGTACCTAAAACTAATGGGGTTAAATCCTTTTCTCTACCATGTACCTGTTTTAATATTTCCCTATATGCACAATCAGGAGTAATTGAAAGATATAATACACCAAATTCACCTTTTGGATTGTATCTCCAGGAATATAATACTGTGTGAGCAATCTCATCAATTTCATGAGCATAGTATTTAGCAACCAGTCGATAATATTTTTTATTTAAAATTGATGAACCAGGAAAAATATCTTCTAAGGAATTAAAATTCAAGCAGGAAATCCATATCTGATAGATGCTAAAACAGTTAATACTTTTTCCAATTCTTTATCAGATCTAAGACAAAGTATTGGTGCAACATCATAAAGATAAGGATTGGGTGTCTTAAGCCATCTTTTTGCACCATTAGTAGTTAATGTTTTTCTAGCTTTTTCAATAAGAATAGCAACTCTCTTTAATGACAAAATTGTATTCTTTCTATAATTGCCGGTTTTTTTCGAAATCATCCGATGTAACTGTGATTCAGACATCCCAATAGCTTGAGCAAGTGTTTTTTCAGTTATCCCGGTATTTTGAATAATATATTTTATAAAAGAACTAACTTTTTCTGCTGGTATTTTATCAATTTCCTCTGAAGAAAGAATTTTTGTTATTGAATTCATGATTAATCCTTTAATAAAATTATAAATAAGTTATGACAATTGTCAATACTATTTTATCAATTCGACAAAGTATATTTATCTGTCAAACTGTGATATCACTTTATTTAATATTTTTGGCTCTTTCTGTATTTTAATGGTTAGAGTTTAAAATGATCTAATTATGTGATAAAAAAAGAACTCCAATCCTAAAATAAATTAAATAAAGGGGTTCACAAAATGCATGAATATAATGTTATCAATGGAATATCGGAAGGAATTAACAATAAAAGTGATAAAAAAAAGAAGCTATGGCTTTCGTGATATAAATTATTTCTTTATAAAAATATTAAGAGCGACAAATTTCATACCTTCCATGAAAGAAGAGTACCCATGAAATTCAAGAAAGAACCGAAATAATTAATTACTCTATTGATATTTTTGACAAATTATTTTAAAATAATGTAAAAGAGTGGAATATGAAATTTAAATTTTCTGTTTTGATATTGTTTGTATTATCAATAACATTTCTTCATGCTCAATTATCAGAATCAATAACATGGGAAAAGACTGTTATTGAGGACAGTGTTTGGGTTCTTCAAAACCTGGCTATTGGAAAACCTTATATTGGATTATTTCCATCTACTCAAAATTATATCTATAGTGCAAATACTAATAATCATCTTGTTGAATATAGATATTCGAATAATCAGTGGATTAAAGACACAATTGTTCCTGATATGCGTTTTCAAGCAATTCATATTGGAGATGGAAGAAATGACAGACATGAAAGAATTTATGCTTTTAAAAGTGAGAAATTATATGAGATATGGTATGAAAACTTCACATGGCAAGTAAATCTAATTCTTGAGATGACAGATAATGGTATCAGACGAATTGTAATAGGGGATGGAAGGGATGATGGAGTAAATAGAATATATGCTACTGCTGGATATGGTAAGATATATGAATTATCATTTACAGGTCCAGGACATAATGACTGGGATATAGAGATAATTGATCAGGACATGTATTGTCAAGCTATTGGAGATGGAAGAAATGATGGAATTAACAGAATATATGGTTTTGGAGGGGATTGTAATAGAATAATTTATGAGCTAACATATAATTCTGTAAGTGAGATATGGGAAAGAGAAGAAGTTTTTATCTATATAACAGATCTTATTGATGTGCCCTGTGGTGGTCTAGAACTTGGGAAAGCAAGGAATAATGATGACCTTAATCGTCTTTATTGGTTTGATGTATTTAATTACATTAATGAAACTACATGGAATGGTAGTTCATGGGATAATTCGATTGTTAATCCTCTTTTGCCAACACCTTCAGAACATAGTTATGCTGGTTTTTTTAATTTTACAACAATAGATAATAATAGAGTGTTCTTTGTTCATGATGGAAATAATGTTTATTATTTTGTAAATAACAATAATATATGGTTAAGATACTATATTGGAGAAGTTATAGATCCAATATTGGGCTATATTAATTTAGTATATGGAAATATAAGAGAAAAAAATGCACTATATGCTGCATCACTTAACAGAATTATTGAGTTTTATCCTCATTATCAGTAAATGGAGGTTAAAATGAATAACAAAATAAAAATATTTATTATTATTGGGATAATATCATCTTTTATAATAAGTGTTAAAAATGGTTACTGCCAATCTTATCTTTATGACAGGTCTGCTGCAATAGCTTATGCTGACTCTTATTGGAGTTGGCCTAATTACAATATGTCTGATTATTATATTCGTGAATACGATGACAAAGACGGTAGAAAAGTTCGTGCTTCAGACTGTGCAAATTTTGCAATGCAGTGCCTTGCTGCAGGAGGAAGAGATCCTTATGATCCATTTTATGATAATTTACCTCTTCATATTTCAGGTTATGAACCATCATATTATAGTTGTACAAATGATTTGGCTCCATATCTTAGAACAATAGCTATCGAAACTTCTGGAGATCCAAGTAATGTAGAAGCTGGTGATATTATTCTTTTTAAACATAATCCAGGAGATAGTGATTTTTATCATGCTGTTGTTATTGTAGAAGTTGATGGTCAAAATATCTATTATACTGCACATACAACAGATCGACAACATCATCTCTTGCCACAGCAATAGATATCACTACTTTCACATACTTGATGGATATTTATTCTGGTCTAATTGGGGTTGTGGGTATTATTGGTATTTTTTTCCTGGCTTGGTCCTGAGGAGATCTTTACTGCTGCAGGAGTTGATCCAC
>CBDUTX010000130.1:0-6245 GCA_965370235.1 uncultured Desulfuromonadaceae bacterium
GTCTGGATGAGTCATGGTGATAGTGTTATCGATCCAGGTGATATGGAAGAGATTGCTATTTCAATTTCTCCTGAAGGAAAAATACAGAAATATACTGCAATAGCATCAGAGAAGGATAAACATTATGGATTTCAATTTCATCCGGAAGTTGATGATACATCAAAAGGTAAGGAGATGATAAAGAATTTTATTATTGACATCTGTGGATGTGAGGAAAACCGGAATAGCGATAATATCCTGAAAAATATTGAAGATGAGATATCCGGTATTGTAAAGGATAAAAATGTATTTATGTTTGTAAGTGGTGGTGTTGATTCTACTGTTGCTGCTGTAATATTAAGTAAAACTCTAAACTCAGATAGACTTCAATTTATACATATTGATACGGGTATGATGAGGAAAAATGAGAGTAAAGATGTACTTGATCTTTTTTTTAATGAGGGGATTAAAGATAATTTGAAATTTATAAATGCTGAAAACATTTTTCTTGAGAAGTTGAAAGGTATTTATGATCCTGAGGAGAAAAGGAAAATAATCGGAAAGTCATTTGTTGAAGTGTTGAACATTGAAGTTTCAAAACTTCAGCTTGAGAATTTCATTTTAGGGCAGGGAACAATATATCCTGACAGAATTGAGACAGGAGCGACAAAATATGCTCACAGGATAAAAACTCACCATAACAGAGTTGAAGTTATTGAAGAAATGATAGCTGAAGGAAGAGTAGTTGAACCTCTGAAAGATCTCTATAAGTCCGAAGTAAGAAAGATAGGATATAAACTTGGTGTATCTGAAAAACTGATAAAACGCCATCCGTTTCCTGGACCGGGTCTTGGAGTGAGATGTATCTGTTCAGAAGGTACGATCGACAAAGATTTTCGGAAAGTTGAGAAAGATTTAAGTCAATTTACATCGAGATACAATACCTGTCTTCTCCCTGTCAAATCCGTAGGAGTTAAAGGTGATATGAGAAGTTATGAATACCCTGCTGTTATATGGGGAAAATTTATAGACTGGGAAGATGTTGAGAATGTATCAAATGAAATATTTCGAAGAATACAAGGTATCAACAGAGTTATCTGGTTAGAATTTGACAATGAAGAACTGATTATAACAACAAGGTCAAGTTATATTGATAAAGACAGGCTTAATATATTAAGGGAAGCAGATTATGTTGCAAATGAACTTTTAGAAGATTTTGATATTTATGATGAGATCTGGCAGATGCCGGTCATTTCACTTCCATTAAATATTAATGGGTCTGATGAGGAACTTATTGTGATAAGACCTGTTATTTCAAAAAGAGGAATGACTGCAAGATTTTACAGATTGCCTGATGGATATGTTATCAATCTTAAAGAAAGATTGAAAGCAATAGGGGTAAATTATCTTGGAGTTGATGTATCTTCAAAACCCCCTGCAACAATTGAATGGGAATAGAAAATATTTAGGGTCGGGGTTTGCCACAACTTCGCCACAACTTCGCTCTCACTTCGTTCTTAGCTTCGTTGGGTTGCACATTTTTGCATTTTACTTAAGTTAAGTTACATAACTTCGTTTAACCAAATATTACAATCACTGGGAGTAGAGAGGAATGTTGAGAACACAGAGACCAATACCTCCCAACCCAATAATAGATTTTTTACCACAGAAAAACACAGAGAAGAGAAGAAATGATGAAATTTTTTTACTGTGTAAAAATCTCTCATCAATTAATTAGGATAAACATAGAAAAAAATGAATAATGAGTAATGGATATCGAGCATTAAAAAACAATAAATTTACCTGTTTTTTGAATATTATCAATATTTAATCTAAAGAAATAAATCCCATTTCTATTGAGAGTAAAATTAATTTCATGCAGACCTGCTGAATAATATCCTGATATTGGACGATGTACCAAGCGTCCTGAACTATCATAAATATCAAGAATTGTATTCCCTCCAACTGGCAATGAAAAATTTATAGAAATATTATTATAATAGACAGGAAAGAAGGATAGAGATAAAATATCAGGTTTATTACTAACTTCTGAAATATCTACAGTATTTCCTGAAGAATCTGTTTTAATAATATAAACATTATAATCATCATAATCTAAATCCCAGGTTTCACCTACAAGAATGAATCCACCGTCATTTGTTTTATTAATTGAATGAGCCCTGTCATAACTAACAGTACCATAGGTTCTTGTCCACAAAGTATCACCATTCGTATCTGTTCTAACAAGATATACATCACAAAAACAGGCTACAAAGGATTCCGTCCAACCGGAAATAACAAATCCATTATCTGAAACCTTTTGTAAAGAATAGCCATAATCCCTGCTTGACCCTCCATATGTTTTAGTCCAAAGTGTATCACCAAAAGAATCTATCCTGAGCAGATATACATCCCAATAACCTGCTCCAAATGATTCTGTTGTTCCGGCAAGAATAAATCCGTTTTCTATAATATTCTTTATGGAATAACCCCAATCATGATAAGAACCGCCAAATGTTTTAGTCCATAAAGTATCACCATTATAATCTGTCCTAATTAGATAAATATCATTCATTCCAGCACCAAATGAATTAGTGCATCCAGCAATAATGAAACCATTATCTGATGTTTCCTGTACTGAATATCCTCTTTCTTCTCCAGATCCCCCATAGAACCTTGTCCAAAGTGTATCTCCATTTGAATCAGTTCTTATTAAATAAACATCATAAGAACCAGAACCATATGATTCTGTCCACCCAGTTATTATATACCCTCCATCAGAAATAATTTGAACTTCGACACCTCTATCATCATCAACTCCACCATATGTCTTTGTCCATAATGTATCTCCATTTGAATCAGTTCTTATTAAATAAACATCATAAGAACCTGCTCCAAAAGAATTTGTATAACCAGTAAAAATATACCCATTATCAGAAGTTATCTGTATGGAAGATCCTCTGTCATCATCAATTCCACCATAAGTTCTAGTCCAGAGAGTATCTCCATTTGAATCAATTCTTAATAGATATACATCATATAAACCTGCTCCAAAGGAGTTAGTTAAACCAACAACAATATATTTATTGTCATCTGTTTGTTTTACAGAGTTAGCTATATCATTGGTGTTAATAAGACCATAACTTTTTGTCCACATTATATTTTGAGAAATTAAATTTACAAAAAATGATAGAAATATAATTGATATGATTAAAATGGCTTTTAAATTCAACTGAACCTCCATTTTAAAATTTTTGTGTTCAATTAATTTTAAATCAATAAGTATTATATATAAAATAGTTAATATTATCAATTGTTAAAACTTATGTTCTTTAATTATTCATGTGATATTTATAGTTTTTTGTAATATGTAATCATTGAACAATAATATTGTTTATGATAAAATTTATTTAAAAAGTGAGGTGATAAAATGTATCTTACATTATTTTTTATATTACTCATTTCATTAACAACTGAATCTTCCTGGATTGCATCAAATAATCAGATGACATATCAGGAGTGGTTATCTGATAAAAATGTATCTGATAAATTACAGATTGAAGAAGTATATTCATTTAATATAAGAGCTGACAGTCTTTTGGAAATAGTTGTTACATCTGATTTATATCCTCATATATCTACTAATCTTCAGATGCTTGTCAATGATATACAAAATGATGGTTACGATGTTGATATAGATATTGTGTCTTCAGTTCAAGGTCTTCCTGCATGTGATAGTTTGAGAAATTTTTTATTCTCCAAACTTTCTCAAGGTCTTATTGGAGTATTTTTTATAGGAGAAGTTCCTATAGCATGGTATCAGATGGTAGATGATTATGGTCAGGGACCTTTAGATTATGGATATTTCCCCTGTGATTTATATTATCTGGATCTTGACGGCATCTGGACTGATGATTCCATTTGGGATTATAATTTACACAAGTTAATACCAGGCAGTGATGGGATATTAGACGGACATACAGGTAATGTTCATCCTGATATATGGGTTGGAAGGTTATATTTTTCAACTCTTGGAAATGAAGCTGAACTTGTAAATAGATATCTTAGACGTGATCATCTTTACAGAACTGATTCTCTTTCAGCAGTGCACAGAGGTCTTTGTTATGTTGATGATGACTGGGCAATAAATGGGAATTCATATATGCAAGAAATGAATTATGCTTTTTCAAATGTCAATCTAGTATCACATCCTGAAACAACAAGAGTTTCAAATTACATTACTCATCTGCAGGATAATTATGAAATAGTCGGATTATTCTGTCATTCACATTATAATTTTCATTCTTTTTATATAAACAATGGAATAGATAGAGATTTATTATATTCTACATCCCTTCCAGGTATTGCTCCTCAGGGACTTTTTTATATTCTTTTTGCATGTCATAATGTTAGTTATTTAAGTGATGGATATATGGGCGGAACATATGTAATAAAAACACCAAGAGGTCTTGGTGCTTTTGGAGAGACCAAAGGTTATGGATGGATTAATGATGAGAATAAAATGGCTGATTATTATTATTTTTACTATTCTCTAGGTCAAAATAAAACAATTGGAAATGCTTTTTTTGATTGGTTTGGACATCTTGCAAATGGTGGATTTAATATTGTAGAAAAAACAAATTATTATGGTTATACATATATAGGAGATCCTTCTTTGAAATTACTACCTGCTGCTTCATTTCTTTCTAATGAGGAAATAATTATATATGATGCAACAGGTAATAATGATGGAAGATTGGATCCCGGTGAAAATGCTGATATATACATAACAGTTAAAAACCACTATGATGCTGTAACAAGTGGAAATGTTACTGGAGAACTTTACTGCTCAGATAATGATATAAATGTTATTTCAAATTATTCTTCTTTTGGTAGTATTCCTCCAGGTGATTCAAGTATTAATTCAACACCATTTTCTGTTCAAGTTTCCTCTAATGCACAAAATCATATCACTTCATTTGCTCTTTATTTAACAGATGGTTTATCCGGAAAGGTTTTTTCTGATACTTTTTATATTTACATAGGAAGAGAACCAATATTAATTATCGATGATGATGGTGGCAATATAGCCGAAGAAGCTTTTACAGAAAGTCTTGACAGTCTTGGGCTTGGTTGGGAAATTATTGGAAGAGATACTTTTTTCTTCGATTACGATTATCTGTTACCATATCAAGCTGTCATCTGGTTTACTGGAAATCAAGCAGAAAGTACTCTTACTGTTGAAGATCAAATAATAGTTGAAGGATATTTTAATAACAATGGAAATATTTTTCTTAGTGGACAAAATATTGCAGAAGAACTCCAGGGAAGTTTATTTTTGCAAGATTTTTTAAAAATAAATTGGATTGGAAATACATCTGTATATTTTCAAGATGGTATTTCGGGAAATCCAATTGGTGATGGCATTCAAATATTGACTACCAGTCAAACATCTCAGGATATACTTATTCCACAAACCGGTGCAAACCCCTCTTTTTCTTACAGAATAGGCACTGATAGTATTTCAATGATTAATATTGAAGGAGCAGGAAAAGTTGTATTTGCAGGTTTTGGATTTGAGAAAGTTTTATTATCTCCACCAACGGGATACGCAAGTAGAGATACATTATTGGCAAGAATTCTGAATTATTTTAATATATCGACATATATAGAAGAATTCACTGATCATACATCTTCAAATTTTTCATTTGAAATTGAACAATTAATATATAATTCATCAGGGATTAATTTTACAATTACAGGAAGTTTAAATTCAAACATTACAGTTAATATTTATAATATATTAGGTTCACCAATAAAAACTGTTTATACAGGTTTAATAGAAAATAATAGTAAAAATCTATACTGGAACTTTACAAATGACAGAGGAGATAATATTCCATCAGGATTATACTTCATTTGTTTAATTTCTCAAAATAATTCTATAAGTAAAAAAATATATATTATTAAATAATCCTCATAACTGGGAAATGGATGGTAATAATATTAATAATTATAATGTAACAGTTCAGGCATGCCTGAACCCTACAGGATAATTGCAATACAAATGATTCTTTTCTAATTAAAATTATTTTAATATAATTTAATCTGGAGTTGGGAATGTACAGAAAAATATTAATTTTATTATTACTTTTAATATTATGTTTGACAAGTGTAAATCTCTTGGCAAGAGCGGGTGGTGGGGGATCCTATGGTGGTGGAGGAGGAGGTGGAGGAGGTTATTCAGGAGGTGGAGGAGGTTATTC
>CBDUTX010000131.1:0-6225 GCA_965370235.1 uncultured Desulfuromonadaceae bacterium
ATCAATACTACAGCTGTCTGTGCATCCCTTGCAGGATGAATTTCAGGAAAGATCACTCCTCCATTTCCTTCTCCTCCAATTAGAGCATCGACCTTTTTCATTTCCTTAACTACATTAGCTTCGCCAACAGGAGATGGAAAGAAACTGCATCCATATTCTTCAGCAATTGCTCTGACAGCAGATGACGTAGAAACATTTGCTACAATAGAACCTTTTTTTGTTTCAAGAACTGCTTTAATTGCTAATTGCAATGTTTTTTCCTCACCAATCGCTCTACCCTCTTCATCAACTAATGCAAGCCTGTCTCCGTCCGTATCGGTTGCCAGACCAATAGAATTTTTATTCATCTTTACGTATGTTGATAATTCCATAATATTATCCGGAACAGGCTCAAGCTCTCTGGTAAAAACACCATCGGTATTCTTACCGATGATTTTAATTAACTTGCATCCCATCATTCTACAGAGATCGGGTAAAATTACAGACGAAGCTCCTCCCGCAGTATCAATTACTACTTCTCTGTCAATATTATTTTTAAAGAAAGATGAATTTATTAATTTATCAATATGTCTTTCAACTCCCTTTTCATCCCTGTAATATTTAACTCCGGAATCCCATGTCCCCCAGTAAAAATCATTATTATCCACCTTTTTATAAAGCTCTGACAAGATTTTCTCGTCGAGAAAGAGTCCGTTGAAATCAGCAAATTTCAATGCATTCCAATTCTGTGGATTATGAGATGCGGTAATAATAATACCTCCAGCTGCCCCAAGTTCGACAATATTTATTAATGCCGTTGGTGTCGGTACAATATTTAAATCTATAACATCTCTTCCTGAAGAAAGTATTACTCCCGCAGCAACCCTGGAAAACCATCCCCCTGATGGTCTGGGGTCTCTCGCCAAAATAACAGGTCCTTCTTTTATTACCGAGCAAAAAGCAATGACATATTTTGTTATCAGCAGAGAATTGAATTTATCTCCAACAACTCCTCTGAGTCCTGAAATGCTTCTTATTACATCCAAAAGTATATTGCTCTCTTTGGTTATCTGAAAAGACCGTCAATCCTGAATCCAACCTGCCAGGAATATGGAGTAAACTCTATTTCCGGTTGCACATTTTCCATTGCAGGAAGATCTCTCAAACTTTTTACCGTCCATGCCAGTGAAACAACTCTTGTTACGATTGCTCCAAGAGCAACAAAGGATGCATTCTGAAACATCTGTCTTGAATCAACTCTCATCTTTCTATAGAAATCATATTGTGAATCAAGATTTGTCCAGTCCCATTCATATATACCAGTGTAAGAATTTTCTTCAATGTATCTTTGTTGTTCTTCCCAGTTATCAGGATACAGCTCTCTTGCGTCTTCTCTGACTTTTCTATTATAGCCTTCAGTATTTAAATACCACTCTACAGCATCCCAGTAATTATCATCATTTGTTCCCGAGTATGCTCCGGCATAACTTGAAGCTTGCTGCATGTAGTTATTCCTAATATTTCCTCCATACCACCTGAATGAAAAATATCCTGCCCAAACCAATCCTTCCGCCACAAACATACTTATAGCTGTTTTTCTATGTCCAAGAAGAAATTCTCCTCCTCCAGGTATCAAAATCGATGCAAGAAGAACCTTTGGTTTTGAAGGAACTGAAGATCCTATCATCAAAATAGGAATTAAGAAAAATATAAGAAAAATTCTTTTTATCATTTTATAACCGCCATTTTAAAAAACTTCACAGAATTTACATTACTGCCGTTTGCTTCAAGCCTAACAATAAAAACACCGGCAGGAAGCTGATTAATGTTTATTTCATTTTCATTAATACCAGAGAAGGTACTTCCGTTTATTGATAAAACTTTATCTCCGGCAATATCAAAAACATCTATTTTCACTGTTTCAACATTTTCACTTAGAACATACCTAAAATTAGCTATTCCGTTGTCAACCGGATTTGGCCAAACATAAAATTCAGAGAATAGAGCAAATACTCTTGGTTCTGATGTGGAAGCTGATTGAACAGAATTATGTTCGTTATTCTTATGAAGCATGGGCCAGGGAAGAACATTTGTATTCCTGCTAAGTGTCCATCCATATAATTTTGCATCATCAACAGCAACTATAATATCAATATAACCATCTCCATCAAAATCCGTAATAGTGGGAGTGCTGAAAACCGAGTCGCCGCAACTCAATGGAAAACCTGCCAGCCTCTTTCCTTTATTATCAAAACCACAGACCCAACCACCAATAGTTCCAATTATTATATCAATCTCACCATCTCCATTAACATCTCCTAAAACAGGTGAAGACTGCAAATCCAGTGTATCTCCTACGTTTACGGGAAATCCTTCGAGTATACTTCCGTTCATATTATAAACCAATATATCCGTTCCTGCAGTTAAGACAATATCAAGATATCCATCGTTGTCTATATCTGCAAGAGCAGGAGAAGTTACAAATGAATATTCATTTAATTTTTTTGTCCACATGATTTCACCGGATTGATTTACCACTGAAAGACTACTGTCTCCTCTGAGAACTACAATATCTTCACTTCCGTCTCTATCCAGATCACCAAGACATAATGAAGCGGTGGTCAGGCTCAATGTTTCATCAAACTGTCTCCATAATTCCGTCCATTCTCCATCTTGCCCTTCTCGGAGTGCATGAAGGACCCCGTCTCCACCGAGGGCATAGAGAAGACTTTCTCCCATAACAGGAGTTGACCAAACCCATCCCCCCATGTGAAAAGGAAATCCAGAAACATAATCAGCTTTCCCATCATTATCACTGTCTTCAAATCTGAATGCATGTAGATTGTTGTCGTTTGCTCCAATTAGTATTTCTAATTTTCCGTCTTTGTCTATATCAATTAATGCAGGACTACAGGCAACTCTTGCCTGAACTCTTACAGGAAAACCATTTGCAACAACAGGAGGAAATTCAGCAGGAAGTGTATGCCAGGCATAAATATATCCTTCTTCATTCCCGGCTACAACCTCCAGTCCATTTGTAAGATCACCATCTGCCTGTCCCACTGCGAGGGATGTATATGAGTTCGCATTCATTCGGTGAAATTGTGTTGTCTGTCCTCCTGTATAGTGTAAATAACCTGAACCATCTTTTTCAAATGCATATATTAATCCATCTTCTGTATTGACAATTATTTCATTTTCTCCATCGAGATCCAAATCACAAACATTTGGTGAATTCACGTCAAATGTTCCGATAACTTCAAATGGAAAGTTCTCCATTCTCCAGTCAAAATTGACATTGAATCTTATTATTGAATCATTTACGATTTCTATGCTGTCAATTCTGATATGTGTGATCCCGCCAAAATTATCATTTGAATTTGGTGTTGATGAAAAATCAAATCTATTTTGACCATCAGGTCTCCATACATCAAATTTATTTCCATAAAAAGTAGATTCCCAGTCTGAAATTTGATTGTAGAAAAGTTCACAGTCCTGTATGCCATCTGCTTCTTCTACATCGACACCATGAGGAAAACCGGCATTAATTTCATTGATATTTTCAGCAGCGAGAGAATCACCTTTTCTATCTACATGCCATATCAAAAGACCTCCTGTGCTGTCATCAAGAGGAAGAGAGTAATCGTAGTCGAAGAACTTAACCATAACTCCGTCTCTCCAAACTCTTGTGTTGTTCGAATCAGGATTGATATGAGATGTGTCATTTGGAGTTGCTGCAAATCTATAAGTTATAAGAAAATACTCTCTACTGTTAATCGGTATCTTTACTGCAATTGTTGCATTTGTATCAAGAGATCCTCTCCATCTCAGTTCGACGGTTGTATCTATCATAATACTAACAGGATTGAAAATATCAGAAGGATAATTCATCTTCATGGTATTCCAGATGTCAATATGGGGTGGAACCAATCCATCAAGGTTCCAATTCCCGGTGCCATGAAGACTCCATCCGTTGCAACCCATTGTTTTGCCAGAAACATCATATAGATCAAAGGCTCCTAACTGATGACCGAATTCATGAGCTAAACCTCCCTGAAGATATGCTGCTCCTCCGTCTTGAAAACCGGTTTCACAGTAAATAACAGCTTCATATATCTCGTCTGTCCTGTTATTCGCATATATAGGTTCTCCGAAAACCCCATCTGCTCCTCCAATCCATACAGCAGGAAGGTCATACGGAGAATCACCAAAATCTGTCTGCCACATAGACCCGGCATGAAAAAGTATTATTGCATCATATTCTGAAAAATCTATGTTTGAAACCGTATCTCTGTCTGCAGCATAAACAGCATCTCTTAGCAAGTAGAACAAGCCATGAACGATATCATAAGGATTACCATAATAAGTCATCTTGTGAGGGACAGTATAAGCTGCACTGTCACCCTGGGGATAAATATAATAATCAACCCAGAGTCTTCCTTTTGTATCATTCCAATAATAATTCCTCATCGCTTCCATCTGATGATCGAAATATGCAGAATCATGAGGAGGATCATAGTAGAGATTATGGGTACTGTCCTGATTGTACTCAGGTTCTCCGTTTCCCTGATAGTTAAATTTTCCATTACCCGTTGTCAGTGGGGTTGAATCTTCCTGAAAGTCTATTCTTAAAACAAGTACTTTAACAGTGTCTATGTTCTTCCCCGGCAAACCTAAAACAAATTTGTTTTTTGGTGCTGTATGAAAATAAAAAATTGCTGTTGGATCATTTTTATATATTTGAATTTCATTTCTTATGAAATGCTCTCTATTCCCGGAAAAAAGTTCTTGCAGCTGCTGGTACTCAATGTTAGCATTTAAAACGCTTGTTAAAATAATTGAAGCAGTTAAAATGTTTTTGATCATTCATTCTCCTTTTATATGTTTATTTACAATTTAGATTTTTCATTATAATGTATGTTTTAAAATGAATCAAAATATTTTTTTAATCATTTAACTGAAAATATTATAATTGATATGTTAAATTTTAAATTTTTTTAATTTATATGTTGATATATAAACAGTTATTCAATACAGATGCGTTGTTACAGCACGTAAACAAGAGGCATATGGTTATTTTTGCTTTTGTGGAAATCCATGTGGAAAATATATGTTTTTTTATTAATTATTTATAATAAAAATTTACATTGTTTACATTTTTTATTTATTAAAATATAATTATAATTTTTGAGGAAAAAAGTATGATAGAAAAAGCTGAAAAGATATGGCAACTGCTGTTGGAAGATATACAGAATGAACTGCCCTCAGAAAAACATGAATCCCTTTCACTATGGTTTGGGAAAGCAAATCCTATAGAAATAAAAGATAAAACACTGATAATTGAAGTTCCAAATTCGTATATCAGGGACTGGATTGAACAAAATTATTCTTTTAAAATTAATAAGGTCCTTTCCAATATTACTGATAAAGAATTTGAAATCAAATTTATATCTAAAGACAATACAAATATCCCAGAACCAAAAATAAAAGTTGAAGTTCAGGAAGCAGTAGTTCGGGTGAATTTCACTGTAGACAATAGATATACTTTTGATAATTTTGTTATTGGAAAAAGTAATCAGTTTTCACATGCTGTTGCTTATGCTGTATCAAATAATCCAGGTCTTCTTTACAATCCTTTGTTTTTATATGGAGGTGTTGGACTGGGTAAAACTCACATATTAAACGCAATTGGAAATTTAATAATAAATAACAAAAGAAATACTAAAGTTCTTTTTACTCCTGCTGAAATGTTTGCTAATGATCTTATAGAATCAATAAAAAAAGGGAAACAAAATTTATTCAGAGAAAAGTATAGAAATCTCGAAGTTCTGCTTATTGATGATATTCAGTCTCTGGTAAGATGGGATAGTGCACAGGATGAATTCTTTTACACATTTAACTCTCTTTACAGCGCCAAGCATCAAATTGTTATGACATCTGATAGACCTCCAAAAGAGATAACAAAACTTCATGAAAGATTAGTATCAAGATTTCAACAAGGAATGATAGCAAATATACTTCCTCCTGATCTTGAAACAAGAATTGCAATATTAAAAAATTTTTCCGAAAGACAGAACATTAAAGATGTTCCAGAAGAAGTAATATATTTTATCGCTCAAAAAGTAAAAGACAATGTTCGTGTATTAGAAGGTGCATTGATTAGGCTGTCTGCTTTCAGCTCCTTAATTGAACAACCCATAGATAAGAATATGGCATCAGAAATAATTATGGATATAATTGGAGAAC
>CBDUTX010000132.1:0-6210 GCA_965370235.1 uncultured Desulfuromonadaceae bacterium
TTGTGCTGCGGATTATAAGGCCAGGATGACTGCTCTAAATAAAAACATCCATAAACATTAGCAAAAGCAGGCCTTGCATCTGTTGAATCACTCTTTGTGGAATATCCGGGAATAAATTCCTGCCACATATAATCATAGGAACCCCATATAAACACATCACTTACAAAAGAATATGACACTTCGCTTGCAGCATTTAAACCAAGAGCACCTTTCCCCTCCAGCCTATGCATTTTTTCAACAAAACATTCAGTTGAACCATTAAACTCTCCTGTAGAACAGTTTGTTGAATATACAAAGGGCCAAATTCTATTAGTATTATTTAAACCATTAAGATCTGTAGTTGTATAATTAGGATGAACCCATGCTGTTACAGAGCCATGATCCATGTGCTGGATTAAGAAAGCTCCGGTATTAATTGCACTATTAATAGTTGCAGCATTTCCACCATGCCAATCAATTCCTGCGGGTATTGTCATATCTATATATCCAAGATTATTGAAATAATTAACTACAGTAGAAGTGTTTGTCGCACTGGACCATGCTCCACCAGGAACTGGACTCCCGGAAACAACATCATATAATCTTAAAGGAGTTTTCCCAAGTGATATAGATAAAAAACCATATAAAACTTCTCCGAATAACTGGAACCATCTCTCTGTCTGATAACCAATTGCTAAAATAGGTGTATTATAAAAAGAAACATCAGTTGGAGGATTTCTTTCATATAAAAAATCTTTTTCAATCATAATTCTTAATTCATTTTCATTTTGTGCAGTAATTCTTGCAATAGTAATTTCAGGTAAATAGTCTCCGCCAACTACATCAGCATATTTAATATCTGAAACACATGTTCCACTATATGGATGAGAAACTGTAGGAGAAATAACTCCGTAAGCATCACCGCTTGAAGGATAATCTGATAAAATTAGAATTGCTTCCGGAGGAATTGACCAGTTATTATAAGCATTGTCTATCCAGCTTTCTATAATAGTTGCAGAAGTACCTCCAATGTCAGTAAGTGTAAAAACCTGTGATATTATTCCTTCTTCAGTTCTAAATTTCTTTATACTGTCTCCCCATGCAATAAAATCCGGGTCATCGGGAACAATAATTACAAATTCTGCATTATCTCTTCCTTCCGATAGAAAGGTTTCCACTCTTTTTGAATAATCAATATTATGAAGTATTTGATAGTTCAATAAAGTTTTACTTAAAATTTTATCCCAATTTCTAGTTCTTAATCTATCTTCACCAAAAATTGCACTTCCATTTTCAAAATTCACAACAACTTTTATTTTTTTAAAAACTTCCAAATTATTATTTACTGGATTCCATATGAAAGGAGTAATTGCTATTGTTACAACATCAACTCCTCTGATCTGCCAAACATCTGAAACTTTAATTATATTTTCCGGATATAAATTATTTCCCTGATAAATATTAATATTTTCTTCATAACTTAAATCTCTATCATCAACAATAAAAGGAATTTCAGGAGCTGGTACAGGTAATATTTCATTATATATTTCACTGGATAAAACTTCAATTTCCACACTAACACTTGCATTCTCCGGAATAGCGATTATTGTAGAAAATGATGGTAAATCCGGAGCTCCCTTTTCTGCCGGAAGCAGAACATCATTTGTTATTATTTTCTGATATAGATTTCCATTATAATTAAAATCTTCAAAATAAAATTCTCCTAAATCAAATTCAATTTCAACTCCAAAATTACTACTTGAAACTAAATCAATTTTTTCAATATTTGCTTGAACAGAACTAAAACTGCAAACAATTATTAAAAATACTAAAATCCTTTTCACAGGTTCTCCTTTTTTGGATATTTATCTTATAATTTATTAAAGGTTGGTATTTTTCTGAACTTATCTCAATGAAAACATTGTTCTTTAAAAGGAATTTCAGATTATTTTCAAATAACGATCCGGCAAGTATACAAAATTCGATAAATGAAAGTTTACTTTCACTGTTTATTGTAATCATAATTTTTTTATTTTATCTCAGCTACAGCAACTATACAAGCTTTATGCCCGCTGGATCGTTAGGATTAAGGAACGAAGCGATATTTATCCTAACGGTTTGGTGAATACATAGTTACGGATTTCTTGGTTGTACTTATCAACCCTTGATAAAGTTGATGCGTACTAAAAACCTTTCAACCTGGCATGTTACCTGTCATTACGTATGACACCGTGTTATGCAAAGTTATTTATCAAATTTTTCTTTTATTTGATAAAAAATACCTCTTTCCTGTTCAACCGTTTCAATTTTTTCTTCTGCATCTAAAACATCAAGATATTTGTTAATTTCATTGATATGCATACCTAGTATTTTTGTCAAGTCATCAAGTGTACAAGGTCTTCGAGATATAGTTTCAATAATTGCTGTTTCTATATCATTTCTGTATGATTGAATATTTTTTCTTTCAGGTGACGATGCAATTACTTCAACTCCGCATTCGTATATGCTTAGATAGCTGAGTTTTGGGGAATCTTTCCTGTTCGTCTCTGGTGGAGATTTCTCTTTTATCCATTGTTAGTCGATGTTGCATTCAACTTTTCACCACCTGTATACCCATTATCTTAACGCCATCTTTTGTCCTCATTGATAATGTTGCTGGTTCAGTAATAAGACACATTCCTTCTTTAATGTGTATTTCTTCTTGATTAACCTTTACTTCAGCTGACCCCTCGATAACATTGAAAATAACATAAGAAGCCATTTTGCAAGTTGGCATCTCTCCGCCTGGAAGAAGTTCGATAATTCTTGCTTTAAATTCATCAGCCTTATAAAAAACATTCTTATCCCTTTCTCCGTATGGATAGGTTATTTTTGTTTTAAGATCAAATACTTGCATCTTTTCATCTCCTATTAATGTGATTTACTTGCTTTTTTGTCACTCCATTCAATTAGTCTTTCTATGGACACTCCCATAGCAATTACAAACATAATTGTTAAAATAAGCCTGGCTGCCATGAATTTTAGTCCAAGAAATTGAAGTTCCACCGCCTCTTGAGGAATCTTTATACATGCCCATGCGGAAAGAAAAATAATTATGTTGGAAATACGAGCACCTTTCTTGATTAAGGCAACTGACATAGGAAAAGCCACATAAAGAGGACCTGTTGGCAGTGCACCAAAGAGTAGGGCAAGAAAAATACCTTTAATTCCCGATGTTTTCCCCATGTGTTTTACAATTATTTCTTTTGGCACAAACACTGCAAAAAGTCCCATCAAAACCATCACTGCAGGTAGGATCAAAAGCATCTCAACAAAGAAATTCAATGATACCTCAGTTACTACCTTCCGTTTTTGGGGAAAGATTGAGAGTAATACTATTGTAACAGTCAAAATAATCAATAGAAAGATTACATCCCGTATCATTCCTTTTTTTTGCTTTTCTTTTACATCTTCTCTCATAAAATCGCTCCCATAATAAGAGCTATAATAATTGCAATTATGAAACTTATCCCATTCCTCATTAAAGCTATCTTCTTTCCCAACACCTTAATTTCCAAAGGTAGTGTAATTGTTCCAATCATGGTTAGTGTGGTAATGAAAGCGGCAACTGCAGCCACCGATGCTCCGGTCTTAATTAATGATGCTGCCAAAGGAAATGAAATCAATGAAGGAATATGCATAATTGCTCCAAATAATGCAACAAGGAATATTCCGCCCAGTCCTGATTGCTCACCGACAATCCTGGAAATTAGACTCTGTGGCACGAAGCCTAAAAGTAAACCTATAAAGAGTATAATAATAATAACCATCGGAGTAATGCGGAAAAATGATTTCACCGCTACAATTAGCGATTGCTTCACTTTTACTTTGTCCTTAATCAAAGCGACAATCAAACAACAAAGAGCGAAAATATTTATAAAGATAGCAGTTGAATTCATTTATACAACCTTATATATATATTTCTATAATTTGCAATGTCATCTAATGACCCAGTGGATATGAGAAGTTCGAAAAATGAAAGTTTACTTTCAATTTTGAGAACTCAGATACGAATTTCATTTACTTGCTTGTTAGGAGATGTGGCGCTGAGCTCTCCCCTTTTATTAATTCATTTTCTTTGTTTAATGCTCCCATACTTTTTATTTATTTTATCTCAGCCACAGCACCTATACAAGCTTTATTCCCGCTGGGTCGTTAGGATAAAGGGAGCAAGCGACATTTATCCTAACGGCTGGTGGGTATCTGAATCCCTGAGCAATAGCGAAGGGTTTGGGTCGAGGTGAATGTAGTATAAGCTGAGCCAGAGCCAGATACCCGCTTGTTATGTGACCGAAGCCTGAATGGCTGAAGTAAGGATACTAAAGATGTCCACATAATTTCTTCGGGCACTATATTTCGTATCATTCATTTCCTTTGTACCGTTCAATCGCTTTTTCTAAAGTTCTTCTAGCTAAACAAACACAATTTATTTTTGCTGGTGGGATGCCCCCAAGATAATTTATTATATCCTCTTCTGTTATTTTCTTTACCTGCTCCAATGTTTTCCCTTTAATCATCTCTGTAAGAGCAGAAGCGGACACAAAAGCCCCCGCACACCCTATCGCTAGAAATTTTGCATCTTTTATCACATCAGAGGATATTTTCATAAAAAACTCCATTGTGTCACCACATGGACCTGTATATGTAAAGCTAACACTGGGGTCGTTAATCTTTCCCACATTTATCCTTTGCATATAGTAATTTATAGACTTATTTGAAAACCCGGATTTTTTCAGCAATCGTTCCATATCGGTCATTTTGCTCATTCTCTCCACCTTGTTTTTGACATATTATCTACCTCCAGATATTATATCGGATTATTAATTTTTGTGCATAAAGTGCCCGAAGAAATTTCACATAATAACCCAGCGGGATATAAAGTTCGAGAAATGAAAGTTTACTTTCAATTTTGAGAACTTAGATACGAATTTTGTATAACTGCTTGTTAGGAGATGTGTCGCTGAGTTGTCTTCTGTTTTTAATTTATCCTTTTTGTTTATTGAAAACATAATTAAATCAATTATATCTTAGCCACAGCAACTATACAAGCTTTATACACTCTGAGTTATATGTTATTAATCTTGACATGACATAAATAATAGCTTATAATCCTTCTTGAATAACAAACAATAATCAAGGAGGAAGCATGTCTAGACCAAAACAATCTATGACACACGAAGTTGCAATAGAAGCACAAGAAGAATTTGAAAAAATCAAGGATGGTAAATTAGCAACTCAATTGAGAGCTATAATGGCATTTGAAGAGAATAATGCAGAAGAAATAGCAAAAATTTTTAAAATTTCAATACGAACATTTTTTCGATGGGTACAAAAATTCTCAAGCCAGGGTATTGAAGGATTAAAAGATCAACCAAAAGGGCACTATAAATCAAAATTAACAATCTCTCAAAAAGATCAAATTAAAAATTGGATAATAAAAGGAATAAATTCAAATAATGAATATATTCACTGGACATTAGAGAAACTTAAAAATGAAGTTGAAATAAAATTTAATGTAGAAATATCAACAACAGCATTATGGAAGAATTTAAAGAAAATGGGTCTAGCTGTAAAAAAGCCAAGACCATTTCATCATAAGGCAGATAAGAAATTACAGGAAGATTTTAAAAAAAACTTTAATTGAAGTTAAAGAATTTATAAATAAAAATAATGGAATTGTGTTCTTCTTTGATGAGGGAAGATTTGGTTTGCAATCAACAATATCAAGTATATGGGCTGAAAAAGGCAAACCTATAGAGGTAAAAGTAAAGCAAGGATATAAATCATTTTACATATATTCATCAGTATCACCAAGTACAGGAGAAACATTTAGTTTATTTTTACCTGAAGTTAATACAGAAATGATGAATATTTATTTAGAAGAGTTTACAAAAGCCTATCCTGAAAAAAAGATAATGTTAATAATGGACAGAGCCTCATGGCATAGATATAAAGCATTAGAAAAGTTTGAAAATATAACAATAAAATTTCTCCCTGCATATTCACCTCAGCTTAATCCAGTAGAGAAGTTATGGTGGTGGTTAAGAAAAGAAATAACTCACAATGTAATCTTTGAAACAATAGATCAAATGATGGATAAGTTGGAAAAAGAATTTTTAAAATTAGATACTAATATTACATCAAGCTTGTGCAATTGTTCCTATTTATGACATTACATGGTGAAAATGATAT
>CBDUTX010000133.1:0-6183 GCA_965370235.1 uncultured Desulfuromonadaceae bacterium
AATAAAAAATAACAAAATAAATAAAATTAATACAATTAATTTATTTTTTAAAGTTGCCATTTCTAATAATTTTAGGATAAAATAAAATAGTAAAATTACAAAAGGAATGGATATTGTATATCCTACAAATCCCCATATTACATTATAATTATAAAGAACTAAAAATGATAACAGTGCAAACCATACGTTTCCACGTACTTGCTTGATTATTAAAAAAACAGATAAAGGCAATAAAATAACATAAATACAGTAAAATATTTTGTTTCCAAATTCAACTGTGGGAAAAATCCTTAAACTACAAAATATGAGATGAAAATTATTGGGGTTGAAAAGAGAACTTAATGTGTAATATTTAAAAAACTGATTTGTCGAGTCTGCATGATATTTATAAATTGTGGATGCCGCAAGATGGTTTGGTAGATCAACAAAAGGGTATATCTGCAAACTAAACATCAAAAAAAGATGCAAACAAATAAAAATCAAGAAAATAACGAAAAACATTAGGTTATTTTCTGAACTTATCTTCATTAAAACTCTTCTTTGTTAGAATTTTATCTTATAATAGATATTTTATTTTCAACCGAAATATTATCTTGAATTATTGAATAAAAATAGACACCCTGTTTTGTATCATTCAAATTCCATGTATAAGTATCATTTGATATAGAACCTGAAGTATGTATAATTCGACCTGTAAGGTCATATATTTTTATAGAGTTGACAGCTCTTAAATTATCAAATATTACAGCATTTCCCAGTCTATAAACTGTAAATGGATTAGATGTATTATTTAAAATTTCTTCTTCAATTCCCGTAACTGTATATTCATAAGATCCGATGTCATATTCCGGACCCTGGGGTCTTGATATACCGTCAAGATCATATTGTACAACAGGATAGACTTCAGATGTTCCAACATCGATAGCCTGTGAATACTGTATTAGATGATAATCTCCTCCCTGCCAGTCGACAAAAATGCTGTCCCAATCAGTAGATATGAATGAATTATGGTCATATCCAAGAGCCTGCCATTGAGTCAGTGACATTACAGTATTTCCCCAATCATTGCTCATTCTGTCCATAACAATATTATAGTCACTGTAAAAACCTGAAATTGAGGATTGATCTATTGAAATACTTCCACGGTATGAGTGAGGGGTTAGTAAAATATTGTTGTATATTGTATCTGCTGTTGAACTTGTATTAATATTTATGCACCATCTGCCGTTATCAGCTTGTATTATAGTATTGTTGAAAACCTTTACATTATAAGAACCGGCTGACGCATCAATACAATAAAGACTGATACCACTTGAATGATTCATATAGAGGAGATTATTGAAAATTACTGATTCTGCTACTCCGTCACAGTTAATTGCCGAACCTCCTGCAGAACCATTTTCATATATTATATTACCTTCAATTGTTGCATCTGTAATGAGTCCGTCTCCACCCATGCTTGCATCACCATTCATATGGATACCGCAGCCGTTATTATGATGTGATATGTTATGTCTTATCACAGGAAAATCAGCACTGTTTGAAAAATAAATTCCATGTTCATCCATAGTGTTCATACATTCATTGAATTCAATTACTACAGAATCAGCAAATCCTGTAAAAATTCCCCATCTGTAGTTATTATCACAAATATTATTTCTGATAGTTATATTTTTTGCCTCTGCAGCTCGTATGCCTGCTCTCGGCATATCGATGATTTTAAAACCATCCACTACAATCCAATCAGCATTTTCAATATTAACACCATCATCTGTAACCGGATTATGAGTTGTTATTCTCACACTGTCCCCAAAAGCTTTAAAAACGATAGGTGCAGGTTGGCTTCCGCTTGTTCTCATGTCAAATCCTATGTAGTCGCCATTTAAAACGAAGATACTGTCTCCGGCAGAAACAAAATCAGCAGCAAATTGAATTGTCAGAAAAGCCGAATCGGGAGTGAGTCCGTTATAATTATTATTACCATTATTTGAAATATAGTAATTAGTTGAAAATACTTTTGTAGTTATCAGAAATAATAGGATAACAAATAGAATATTTTTCATAATTCAATCCTTTTTTATAACTCTCTTATAGTATTAATAATATAACAGAAGCTATAAATACAATATAGATAAATTTGAGTTTTTAAATTTTCAAAATTAGTCTAATCAAAGGATTTTACATAATTCCATCTTTGACATAGAATATATATAAATATAAAAGGAGGAATGAGAAATGGATATGCTTTGTCCTGCAGCAGCAATTATTGTCTTTGGTATTTTTCTTTTCTTTTACATTCTCCGAGGGATGAGAGTTATATATCAATATGAAAGAGGTGTTGTCTTCACTCTTGGAAAATACAGTCATCTTAATGAACCTGGTTTGAGATGGGTTACTCCGATTTTCCAGAGTCAGAGAAAGGTTGATATGAGAATAAAAACAGCTGAAGTTCCAAGACAGGAAGTTATAACGAAGGACAACATACCATTACTTGCTAATACAGTAGTCTATTTCAAGGTTGCAAATCCTGTTAGTGTTATTATTAAAATTGAAGATTACGTATTTGCAGTAAGACAGTACACTCAAGCAGCTCTTAAAGATGTTGTCGGTAACAGTGAACTCGACTTTGTTCTCACTGAGAGGGAAAAAATTGCTAATAGTATTAAAGAAATTGTTGATACTGAGACAGGTGACTGGGGTGTTGATATCGAAGCTATAAAAATTCAGGAAATTGAGCTTCCGGCAGAGATGAAAAGAGCAATGGCAAAGCAAGCTGAAGCAGAAAGAGAAAGAAGAGCTATTATAATTGCAGCAAACGGTGAATTGGAAGCCTCGGTTAAATTGAGCAAAGCTGCTGAAAATCTCTCTAAAAATCCCGCAGCACTACACCTTAGAACACTTCAAACTATAAGAGATATAGCATCGGATCCATCAGAGAAAATAATTATGTTTATACCTTCAGATTACAATAATATTGTAAAGAAGCTGAATTTGAAAAAAGAATTCTGATTATGCTCGATAATAAAATCAGATATCTTCAGTTAGCTTTTAATTACACTTCTGATCAGGTTAGAAGAATACTACCTACAATACCTTATAATAACCGGATACTTATTGAAGCAGGAACACCTTTTATTAAAATTGAAGGGTTAAGCGGGATAAGATATATAAGACAATTATGGAAAGGTATTATAGTGGCTGATCTGAAAACCCTTGACGGAGCTGTATCCGAAGTGAATTATGTTTACAGTGCCGGAGCAAGGGCTGCAACCGTACTTGGGAGTGCTCCTTCGGAAACGCTTAATCTTTTTATTGAAACCTGCAGTAGACTGAGAATGTACTCCATGATAGATATGCTCGGAGTGGATAGACCTCTTAAAGTACTTCTAAAGCTGAAAGCTCCTCCGGATGTCGTTGTAATCCACAGAGGAAGGGATGAGGAAAGTACAAGAGGAAGCGTAATTAAATACAAGCAAATCAATAAGATAAGGAGCAAGTATGATGTTCTTATATCGGCTGCAGGAGGGATAGGTATAAAGGAAGCAAGAAGTGCGATTTTCAATGGAGCAAATATAGTTGTAGCTAATATAGTTTCTCCCGGAGATCCATGGACAGGAATCCGATCTGATAGAGAAGTTGGAGTAATAGCAAGAAAATTTTTAGAGACAATCAGTTAATTAATTTTTGGTTTAAATAAATTTTTTTGATGAAAATTCATAATGAGTAAATTTAATTATTCTGATATCAAATGGATATATATTTTTGTTGCAAGTGTTATAGTTGTTATTCTTACTTTTTCTCTGGTTTTTGGTATTGTGACGATCTATGGATTCAAAATGGCTTCTACGGGGATAAATGAGTCTGATATTTTAAAATTCCAGGAATTTGCTGAAAAGCAGGCACCATTATATGGTACTGTTTTTTTAGCACTGTTGACATTTATCGCTGCAATTATCATCGCATATAAAGTAGAAAAATCACCTCTTACTAATGCTTTAGCTCTTGGTATATTTATTGTACTTCTGATAAATGCACTAGATTTTACATTTAATGTTGTCACACTTGTCAGTTTTGCCTCTACTGTTGCTGCTTCATTTCTTGGTGGTTTGACCGGTCTTTGGGTATCAAAAACCTGAATTCTTGATCTTTAATACTTATTCATATTTTGATTTAGGAATAAAATTCTAAAAAAGGAGAGGATTATGAGTGATCTTATACCTTTGGAGAAGTATGCTGAATTATGTGCAGCAATGGCTGAAACAGCAGGAGATGAATCAAAAGAAATTGAAATTGCCTCAGCAAGTGATGTTAGTGAAGAAGAATGGAAAACTGCAAAAACCGATTATACAGCAAGAATGAGCGATCCCAAGGATATGGGCAAGACTGCTCTTGCTTTTATGCCGTTATATCAAGCCGCTCAGGAAAAACTTAGAGGAGGAGGAGCTCCCGGAAGTCTTGAGGATTATACAGTTGTTCATGCTGAGATGGCGTATCTTAAAGATCCCGATGATAATGAGAAAAAAATTGATTTTATGATTGTTCTTGAAAAACATGGTTTCTCACATTCAAAATGGCTTGAAATGGAAAGTTATTGGACTCCTCGAGTTGCAACTCCTGAAGATCCGAAGTTCAATGCAGAGGAAGCTGTAAAATTCAGAGAATTAATGCAGAATGAAGTTGACAGGATCATGGGAATTGAGAGGTAGTTTTTTTTTATTTTAAAATATTTTTAAATTATTTTATAATATATCTAAAAGAAATTAATGAATAATTTAATCCCGTATTTTATTGAGCAGAAATATTTAAAAAAGGAATATAGTGGAGATTTAAAAGCCTTTACTATGTTTATAGATATTCCAGGATTCACTGCCTTAACTGAAAATCTTATGAAGCAGGGCAGGGAAGGTGCTGAAGTTTTAAACAGGATTTTAAACAAACTATTAGAATTTTTAATTGATGCAGTTTACAACAGGGGTGGATTTATAACTACATTTGCAGGTGATGCTTTTACTGCAGTATTCCCAATTGATGAAGATAAAGATGATCAGGTGAATATCATTTATAATGGGATTTCTTCAGCAATATCCATCAGAAGTATATTTGAGGAGAAAGGATTTCAGAGTACCAGATTTGGTAATTTTGAATTGTTTGTAAAAATCGGATTGTCTTTTGGAAGAATTAGATGGGGTATCGTGGGATTTGAGGAGCATAGAGCATATTATTTTCGGGGAGAAGCAATTGACGGATGCGCTTTTGCAGAAAATAAATCTAAAAACATGCAGATAATTTTAGATGAACATTTATATAAACAAATAGAAAATGTAATAGAAATTCAGAAAATTGACAAAGAATATTATCAGCTTTTAGGGATAAAATTTAATGAGACAGAAAAGATAAAAGGTGAAATTTCCCATATTTCAGAGGAAGTAGCCGGAGTTTTTTTACCGAAAGAAGTAGTGAAGTACAAACTTGAAGGTGAACTCAGAGATGTTGTTAGTGTTTTTTTATCATTTAAGGAACCTTTGGAATTTAGCGAATTAAGTACAATCACATCAAGTTTTCTTAAAAAGGCAGATACTTATGGAGGTTATTTTGCAGTCTCGATTTTGGTGATAAAGGAAGCAAATGCCTAGTGATTTTTGGCATTCCTGTCGCATATGAGAATATTATTGAAAGAGCTGTTAATTTTATCGAAGCAGTTAAAGTAGAATTTGGTGAGGATATCAGAGCAGGGATTTCATTTGGTCCTGTATTCTGTGGAATTAAAGGAAGTTCTCGAAGAGCAATATACAGTGTGTTAGGGGATATCGTCAATCTTTCAGCGAGGATGATGAAAGAAGCAAAATGGGGACAAATTTTAATAACAAATAAAATTGGGATAGTAATCAAAAAAGTTTATGAAATAAAAAATCTTGGAGATTATAAATTTAAAGGAAAGTCAATACCCATTCAGATTTTTGAGCTGCAAAATAAAAAAACATTTACCCATCATGAATTATATGAAGATGATATTATTGGAAGGACTGAAGAATTAAAATACTTAACAAAGATATTAAAACCTGTGAAAAAAGGTAAATTTGGTGGAGTAGTATATATTTATGGAGATCCCGGAATTGGAAAAACCAGGCTGATATATGAATTTGCTAAAAGATTGAAGAAAAAATTTGAATTTTCAACATTACA
>CBDUTX010000134.1:0-6178 GCA_965370235.1 uncultured Desulfuromonadaceae bacterium
CCGCTACTGCAAACCCTGTTCAAGTAATTATAACAGAGACTTCACAGGGAAGGGGTATTTTGGGTGTAATTGACGGCTTTTCTCCTCAGGGCACTGAGACGGATGAAGATAGAAAAAGGAGATATAAATTTCTTAGAGATATTGGGTATAAATTGTCATAAATATAAACTTTTTTAAGGAGCAAATTTGAGAAAAATCGGGGTTTTGACCAGCGGGGGTGATTCTCCCGGAATGAATGCTGCTATAAGGGCAATAGTACATGAAGCTCAAACTTATGAAATCGATGTGTACGGTTTTTATAAAGGTTATATCGGTTTAATAAACGGAAATTATAAAATAATCAAAGATATAGATGTTCAGGATATCATCCGTAGGGGAGGAAGTATTCTGGATTCATCAAGGTGTTCCGAATTTCGAGAAAAATCGGGAAGAGATAAAGCTTTCAACATATGCAGCAGCTTAAATATTGAAGATCTGATAATTATCGGTGGAAATGGGAGCATTACCGGAGCACTTGAATTATCGAGAGAAAATGATATAAAAATTATAGGTCTTCCCGGTACTATAGATAATGATATAGCCGGTTCAGAATATTCAATTGGTTTTGACACTGCAGTAAATACAGCTACTGATGCAATAGATAAGATAATGGATACAGCCACAACAATGGAAAATCTCTTTTTCATCGAAGTTATGGGCAGACATTGTGGAGCAATTGCACTTATGTCAGCAGTTGCAGGTGGAGCTGATGCTGTTCTGATTCCTGAGATACCAACAGACTTCAATAAGCTAATAAATAAATTGAAAAAGAAAATTAATAAAGGAAAAAGAGGATTAATTGTTATAGTTGCCGAGGGTGATGATCTCGGACATGCAACAGAAATCGCCAAATTAACACAGAAAGAACTTAATATAATTCCAAAAGTTACCGTATTAGGTCACACTCAAAGAGGAGGGAGTCCTTCAGCAAAGGACAGATATCTTTCAACTCTATTAGGTTCAAGAGCGGTTGAATGCTTATTGGAAGGTAAAAGGAACATTATGCTTGGAATCAAGGATAATAAAATAACTGAAATCCCATTTGAGAGAGCATGCAAAAAAGAAAGCCATGTTCAAAAGATGTTTTCTCAGGGTATAATCGATCTTCTAACATAAAGGAGGTTACTATGATTCTTCTGATATCTTTGATATTAGTTCAGCTGACAACATATCCTATTCCGGAAAATTATGTAGAAAGTTATACTATCACAAACAATCCACTGATATTTGAATATCATGCTTATTCAAGAGGCTTTCTTTCGGTTGTTGCAAGATGCGAAGATCCATCTGCAGATATTACAATTTATGGAAGAGGTCCTAACAGCCTGTACCTTTTTCTATCAGGAGGAAGCAGCGATGCAGATGTATCCGGGAACACAGGGTATGAGCAGACTATCTTTGATATACCAGGACCCGGAAAGTATTATATCATCATAAATCCATATGAATCTTTTATAACTAAACAGACATTGAATGTACTTTCATGGTTTTATCATGATGAAGTTATTATCTCTGAAATTGAAATCCCGGAAATAGAGATAAATATTATTAAAGATCTTTCAGATATTACCGGACATATTGATAATGTATCACCGCTTGCAGTCTATCAAATAGAAAGTTATGACAATAAAAATAATTTCATTTTTGGTAGAGTAGAAGCAAATGAAGATGTAATACTTGAACTCTACCTTCCTGAGAATCCTTTAAATTATGTATATCAATCTGATTTTGATTATGATGGGAACGCAGGAAATGAAGAGATTTTATTTCTTTCAAGCTCTGATCAGCCAATATTCATCATCAGGCCTTATGCAAATATTGAAAGTGAAATCATTTTTAATTTCAGTGTTGACATTATTCATCCCGATGAGAACCTCGTTATATCAAATGGTAGCGCCATTGATGAAGCATTCATAGATCCTCAAATGGGACAAAACAGATTCACATATTCTTTCAATGCTCCATCTAACGGAATAACTGTAATCAATATCAGGGGAGAAGGAGGGGATCTCATTCTCAATGCTTATTCTTCTGATACAGTTTATTCTTCTGATATGGACATTGATGGTAATACCGCATATGAAAGTTTGATTCTTTCTCCTGGAAAATATATGCTTGAGATTACCAATCAGCCATCTAATCTGGAACCGGTTGATTTTGTCATTGAAGCAATATTCCACGAAGACAAAAATGCAACAGCAGAAAATTCAATTGAACTATCACTTGGAGTAAAAAATAGTGATATTCTTTCACCGGATAGTTTTGACTATATTGACTATTTCAAATTCATAGCTACTAATCCGGGAATATTTCATGTTGAAACAATGGGTCTGTCTGGATATGGAGACCTGATACTATCTGTTGAAAATAGAGAAGGAGTTGAAATTTCATATTCAGATCAGGATTTAAACGGTGATTGTTTGAGTGAAATGTGTGAAGTTGAATTACAACCAAATGAAATAATTTATATTAAAGTTTCACCCTATTATGAATATGAAAGTGATTTTGAAACCTGTCCATATAGCATTGTTATAACAAAAGAAGAATAGTATATTTATTCCTGATAAAAGGAATACTTTGAAATACAACAGGGGCAGTGGCTCAGTTGGAAGAGCGCCTCCCTCGCACGGAGGAGGTCGGCGGTTCGACTCCGCTCTGCTCCAGGAACATTTTTTAGACGATCGGCTCCTGTATAGGATGTGCCGGTGAACTCCGTCAGGTCCGGGAGGAAGCAGCGGTAACCAGAGCACTCCTGCTACAGACAGGCTGGTCGTCTAAAAAATATGTAGTAAAGGACTTTATCTAATGGAAAATTATGTAATAATGGCCCGGAGATACAGACCAATAACTTTTGATGAAGTTATAGGTCAGGATCACATAATTAAAACTCTCAAAAATTCTCTGACTACAGGGAGAATTGCTCAGGCTTATCTTTTTACAGGGTCACGCGGTATCGGTAAAACAACAGTAGCAAGAATACTTGCAAAAGCTATCGAATGTGAAAAAGGTATAAAATCAAATCCATGTGGAAAATGTAAAACATGTATTGCAATAGCTCAATCGAGATTCCCGGATGTAGTTGAAATCGATGGAGCTTCAAATAGAGGAGTTGATGATATTAGAGCAATCAGAGAGAATCTTCTTTACACACCAACTGCAAAAGAAAGAATCTATATTATCGATGAAGTACATATGCTTACAAAGGAAGCATTCAATGCATTGCTAAAAACTTTAGAAGAACCTCCTGGTCGCACAAGATTTATATTTGCTACAACAGAACCTGAAAAAATACCTCAAACCATATTATCAAGATGCCAGCGGTTTGATTTCAGACTACTCAGTGAAAATCAACTTATCAAATATTTGTCTAAATTAGCTGAACTCGATAAAATCAATATTTCCGATGAAGCTCTTGAAATAATTTCAAGAAGAGCTTCGGGTTCAGTAAGAGATGCAATAAGCTTACTTGATCAGCTTTCTGTTTACAGCGAAAATAAAATCGATTCTGCAATTGCATCAGAAATACTGGGAGAAATTGACAGTAATACAAATTACGAGCTTCTATTTTCAATTGCCAAACATGATCTAAAAGCCACATTGGATAAAGTAGAAAGTATTTTCTCAAATGGTTATCAGCCAATTGAAATTATCAGAGGTTTATCCGAATTATTATATGAGATACTTAAAAATTACAACAGCGCGGGTAAATACAGCGAGTTATCCAAACTGATTGGAATAGACAGAATAATCAGATTTTTAAAAATTTTATCAGAATTAACCGAAAGACACATCCAGATATCTCCAAAGATACAGCTTGAAGTTAATCTCGCTAAAATGACCAGAATGGTCGACACTACATCAATTAAGGATATATTGTTCAACCTTGAAAAAGGAGATATTAATAAATCAGCAGAAGTATTCGAACAAAAAGTTGATATAACTACAACAAATACTGAAGTTATTTCAAAGTGGGATCAGTTCTTAGCAAAAGTCAACAAAAAAGATAAAATCCTTTCAAAATACCTCACCAATGCAAAAATTGAAACTGCCACAGAAAAAATGATAAAAGTTAAACTATCTAATCCGGGTTATTTAAAATTACTAACAAATACAAAAAACAAAGATAAGCTTGAACAGATTGCATTTGAAATATGGGGAAATGATATAAAATTATCTTATACTTCAGCTCAAAACAATGATAAAAAACATCTCAGACAATTTGAAAATGATGAGGGTGTCATAAAAATAAAAGAAATATTTGATGCTGATATCATTGATGCTAAATAGGAGGATATATGCCTAATATAAATAAACTTTTTAAACAAGCTCAACAGATGCAGGCTGAAATGAGTAAAATTCAGGATGAACTTGCCACGCAGGAGTTTGAAGGAAATGCCGGTGGAGGAATGGTAAAAGCTATTGTCAATGGGCAGCTAAAACCAGTTACTGTAAAAATTGAAAAAGAGGTTATAAATACCGATGAAATTGAAATGTTAGAAGATCTGATAGTTGCTGCTTTTTCTGATGCTCAGATCAAGGCAAAAGCTGCTCTTGAGGAACGTATGTCATCTATGACAGGAGGTCTTATCAATCCTGCCGGTCTTGGAGGTCTCTTTAATTGACTTATATTCCGAAAGCTTTAAAAGATCTTATTGAAATTCTATCCTCTCTCCCTGGTATAGGCCCAAAAAGCGCAAGAAGAATATCCTTTTATCTGATACAAAAACAGATATCCTTTACCAAGAGACTTTCTGAAAATTTAATCAGAGCTAAAAAAGAAATCAGATTCTGCAACGTATGCGGAGGTCTTTCAGAAGATGAAATCTGTTATATTTGCTCAGACCAGACAAGGGATAGAACCACATTATGTATCATTGAAACATTTATCGATCAGGTGGTCATTGAAAATGTAAATTACTATTTCGGGCTTTACCACATCCTCGGAGGTACATTATCACCTTTAGATGGTCGGGGACCTAAAGATCTTTCTATTGGAAAGCTTGTAATCAGATTAAAAAACAATAATTTTAAAGAAGTTATCATTGCTACCAATCCCACAGCCGAAGGTAATACCACTGCTTTATATATAACAGAACTTCTTGCAAATATGGATATAAAATTATCCCGTATAGGAAGAGGAGTTCCCGTTGGAAGTGATATTGACTTACTCGATTCGGAAACAATAAGACTTGCTCTTGCCGGGAGAATTAGAATTGAAAAAGAAGTTGACTAATATCATATTATTATTTATAAGTGATGAATCCTATGGACTATGAACAAATTAATATTTATGAAGAAGATTTCTGGAAATTAAAGAATATCCTGACAAATTTAAAGAACTCTCTGGATGCCCGTCTTATATTACTCATTGACAGAGCAGGACAACTCATAGCATCAGCAGGTGATCCGGCAGAAGTCGATGTACTCGCATTTTCATCACTTACTGCTGCTGATTATGCAGCAACCAGTCATCTTGCATCCTTAATTGGAGAAAATGAATTTTCAAATCTTCATCATCAGGGAACCAGGCATAATATATACATTCAGATTGTCAATGATAAATTCATATTAGCAGTGATCTCAAAAGCACAAAATCCATTGGGTAGAGTTAAAGTAGAAACACTGCGGACTAAAGAAAAGCTAACTGAAATCTTCATAGAGATATCAAAAAAGATGGAAGATAGAAAACAAAGTGTTATCCCATCAGAAGATATTTCTTCTGAAATTGATAATTTTCTTGAAGATTTTTTCAATAATCTTTAGGGGGATATTTGTCAGTTATCAATTATGCTTCAAGAGAAATTAACTGCAAAATTGTTTACTACGGTCCCGGACTTGGAGGGAAAACTACAAATCTCAAAAAAATCTATGAAAAAGTCAATCCTAGTCACAGAGGTGAAATGATATCACTTGCAACAGATATGGACAGAACTCTGTTTTTTGATTTTGTACCTGTAAATCTCGGAACAATAAGAGGTTTTAAAACACGATTCCATCTTTATACGGTCCCGGGTCAGGTTTATTATAATGCTTCACGCAAATTGATTTTAAGAGGTGTTGACGGTATAGTCTTTGTCGCTGATTCTCAAATTGAGAGATTGGAAGATAATGTAGAAAGTATAAAAAATCTTATCGAAAA
>CBDUTX010000135.1:0-6175 GCA_965370235.1 uncultured Desulfuromonadaceae bacterium
CTTAAATTACCAGATATTGATAAAATTTGTAATAAATTAAGTAATATTTTAAAATAAAAAATGTTAGAAAAAGATAAACAACGGATTATTGAAAGATACAACAAACGTATTGATAAATTTGGAGTTAACATTAAAGGATTAGCTTCAGGGGTAGAAATAAAAAGGGAGTTACAATTTAAAATATTATCTGAAATTGGGAATTTAAACAATAAAAGTATTTTAGATTTAGGTTGTGGATTTGGAGCCTTTTATTTATTTTTAAAAAAAAATAAAATTAATGTAAATTATACTGGAATAGATATTAATCCAAAAATAATTTATCATGCAAAAAAAAGAATTAAAGAAGTTAATTTTATATGTGGTGATATATTAGAAGATAAACTGCATATGTTTGATTATGTATTATCTGCATCTACATTTAATAATCTATGGAAAGAAATTGATAATTATGAATTGATAAAAAAAATATTTAATAAATGTTTAAAAATATCTAAAATTGGTTTTGCTATAGATTTTTTAACTGATTATGTTGATTATAAGATTAATGATGAAGTTTTTTATTATAAGCCTGAAAAAGTATTTAATATAGCAAAAATATATACAAAAAGGGTTACATTAAGGCATGATTATCCTCTATTCCAATTTTGTATTTATGCTTTTAAAGATTTTAATGCTTAAACATAATGAAAACAACTTATATAAATGATTTTAGAGAACTAATTTTATGTATGAATTTTATATTATCTTAAGTAATTTAATATGAAAGAAACTGAAAAAGATAAAATAAATTGTCCTATTTGCAAAAGTGAAGAATTTCAGAAAGTATTTAGAAAAAATATAAAAATTAAAATCTCAAATAACGATATTATAGATTTTATTTATAATGTTGTTATTTGTAAAAATTGTGGTTTTACATATTGGAATCCAAGAAAAAATATTAATGATATGGCAAAATATTTCGCAAATGTTTTCATGGTAACTGTTTATTTAAAAAATTTTGATTAATTTAAAAAAAAACAAATTGAAAAAAGGTATTATTTAATAAGTGAGTACATAAAAAATATAAATAAAGAAGAAAAAAAATTATCACTATTAGAAATTGGATCAGCTGAAGGTTATTTTCTTAAAATATGTCAAGATAATGGCTTAGTAGTTTATGGAATTGAACCTTCAAAAAAATATGCAGAAATATCAAAAAAGATATTAGGCAAACAAGTAATTTATCAAAATTTCTACGAAAAATTAAATATTGGTAAGAAATTTAATATTATTTGTTCATTTTTTGTTTTAGAACATGTGTTTAATATAAATTTATTTTTATCTAAATGTTATGAAATGTTGAATGATAAAGGAATATTATTTCTTGAATCGCCAAATTTAGAAAATTATGATTGTCAGTATTCTGGTATGATGTGGCATGAGCATACATATCATTTTAACATTACAGATTATATACGTATTTTAAAAAACAATGGTTTTAAAATTAAATTGATAAAATCACATGATTGTAGTTATGATTTTGGTTTATCAATAATTGCTCAAAAAATTGATAGAAAAGGTTTAAGTGATTATAAGTGGTCTTTGTATTTTATAAAGAAATATTTATATAATAAAGATAATTATAACAAAGTATTACTCAAAACAATTAATAAGATAAAAGATAGCAAAATTATAATATATGGAACTGGAGTTTATTCTAAACAGTTAATTGAGAAAGGGAAAATAAATAAAAATAATATTATTTTTTTTATTGATGACAACAAAGATAAGATTGGAGAATATTATTATGGAAAAATTATAAGAAATATTGATATTATAAAGAATAAAATTTCTTATGATAAAATAATTATAGCGAGTAACTGTTTTTATAATAAAATGTATAAAAATTTAATTATTAAAAAGGTTAATCCGGATAAAATAATGTTAATTCATAATATAATACAAGAAAAAACAAGGGAAATATGAAAATATTAGAAACAACATTAAGAGATGGTAGTTATGCGATTGATTTCAAATTTACACCAAAAGATACTGCAAAAATTGCATCAGCGTTAGAACAGGTTGGATTTGACTTAATCGAAGTTGGACATGGAATTGGGTTACATGCTAAGGAAATGGGGAAGGGGAATGCTGCTGCTTTAGATATTGAGTATTTAGAAGCTGCAATATCAGCAATAGAAAAAGCTAAAATCGGTATGTTTTGTATTCCTGGAATAGCTAGATTAGAAGACATTGATATTGTTGCTGATATGGGGATCAATTTTATTAGAATAGGTACTAATATTACTGAACTTAAAGGAACACAAAAATATTTTGAGAGAGCAAAAAAATATGATTTACATGTTTCTTCAAATCTCATGAAATCATATACTGTCCCCGCCAAAGAATTTGGGAAATATACTCGATTGGCACAAAAATATGGAGCTGATATTGCTGTTTTAGTAGATTCAGCAGGTGGTTTATTACCTAAAGATATTGAAGAATATTATAAATCTTCAAGAGATTCATGTGATATAGATCTAGGATTTCATGGACATAATAATTTAGGATTAGCAAATGCAAATACATTAAAAGCAGCTGAGCTTGGAGCTTCTATTGTTGATACTTCTCTTAAAGGGATAGGAAGAAGTGCAGGAAATGCTGTAACTGAAATGATGATAATGATATTTAAAAAATTAGGATATAAATTGGATATAGATGAATATAAAGTAATGGATTTAGCTGAAAAATATATATCTCCATTAATTCATAATTTAAAAAATAATCCTATTAGTATCATTAGTGGTTATGCTCAATTTCATTCAAGTTTTATGGGATTAATTAATAAATATTCAATGATGTACAACATAGATCCAAGAGAACTAATAATTAGAATAACTGAAATAGATAAAGTTCATGCAGATGAGAATTTAGTTAAAAATTTAGCTAAGGATATTAAACATGGAAAAGAATATACAACTTCAAAACAATTACAACCAATTGCATTCGATAAATTTAAAAAAGCAAAAACAAAAAAAGAACATAAAAGTCAAATAGAAGTTTTAACTGATGAAATTATTAATAAATCTAAAAAGACAGGTAAAGAAGTAATACTGAATATAGTTGTTTCTGATATTGATACAAATAATAATTTTATATCAGAATTTATTCAAGAAAGTCCTTTATATATTACCGGTAGTATAGAAATATCTGATTATGAATATATAAAACCTTTAATTAAAGTGATTAAAGACAGATATAGATATATTTTACTTGATTGTTCAATAAAAAGAAAAAGTGACAAAAAAATGTTATTAAGGTTGATAGATGATTTTTCAAAAACAAAATTATTATTATATAATGATTTATTTATCTGGGCAAAAAGTGTTGTTTCAATATTGAGTGTATCTTTGGGGAATTTAATTAATAAAAAAATTTTTATATATGGAAATAATAATTTAAAAAAACATATTGTTCACTATTTAAGAGATTTTAATTCAGATATTATTGATTTAAATTACCAGTACTGTGATGCAATAATTTCTTGTGATAAAGTTAATAATTTAACTAAAAATTTAATATCAAAATTTAATAGTATTGGAATTGTAATTGATGCGAAAATAGATTCTATTGAATTCAATTGTATTGAATATTTAAATGATTTAGGAATTAAACTTCTAAGACCGGATATGAGATCTGTTATCGCCGGAGAAATATTACATCAAATAAGTAATTATAATATTGTAAAAAAAGACATAGGTAGATCAACAATACAAGGTTATAGCGTTGTTTCAGGAGGATTAATAGGTAGAAAAAATGAAATAATCCTTGATTCAATAAACTCACCTACTCAAGTCATTGGTATTGCTCAAGGAAATGGAAAAGTTAAGTATTCGTATAATGAAAAAGAAATAGAAATTATAAATAAAATTCAATCCTATATAGATAGCTTGTTATAATAAATTATAACAATTTATGAATTTTTTAATAATTCAGTATTATGAAGAAAAAAATTTTAATATTAGGAGCATCAAGATATTATATTAAAAGTATTCAAACTTCAAAAAAACTTGGTTATTATACTTATGTAGTCGATAAAGTAGCTGATTCACCTGGCTTTAAGTTTGCAGATAAATTTGAAGCAATAGATATAACAGATTATCAATCTATTTTAAATTTTTCTTCAAATAATAAAATTGATGGGATTGTTGCACTCAATGATTTTGGCGTTTATACAGCTGCTTATGTTTCTTCAAAAATGAATTTGCCCGGACTAAAAATTGATATAGCAAATATATTAATTAATAAAGCTAAATTGAGAAAAAAATGGGAGGAAAAAGGGCAACCTAATCCAAAATATATTATTGTAAATACGTTTGAAGAATGTAGAGAAGCTTGTATAAATATTAATTTTCCTGTAATATTAAAACCAGCTGTAAGCCGTGGTGGGAGCAGGGGTATCATATATGTTAAAGAGAAAAATAATCTTAAATCAGCTTATAAATTTTCAACAAGTTATTATGAAGATAAAACAATATTAGTAGAGGAATTTTTAAAAGGCATTGAACATAGTGCAGAAGTTTTAGTATATCAAGGAAAAGGATATATTCTTGCTATATCTGATAAAATTAAGACTCCTTTACCAGCAAGAGTTGATAAGAATGTTTTATATCCTACAATATTTACAGGAGAACAAAAAAGAAAATTAGAACAAGTTATAATTAATTCTGTTGAATCATTAGATATATATTGTGGTTGTGCTCATGTAGAATGTTGTACTCTACCCTCTGGAGAAGTAAAGTTGTTTGAGATTGGAGGTAGACCGGGAGGAGGAGGAACACCGGATCCAATTGTTCCATTTGTGACTGGTATTAATGAAATGGAACAATATTTAAGAATTTCTGTTGGTGATGTATTTATTCCAATAAAACCTAAATATGAAAGGGGATGTAATTATCATTTTATTATTCCAAAGCCAGGTAAAATAAAGGAAATAAAAGGGTTAGAAGAAATATTAAAATGGAATAATATTTTAGATGCAGCATTATTTATTAAAAAAAATGATATTATAAAAAAAGTCAGAATTGGAAGTGATCGTTCAGGATTTATTATTGCCGGAGGGAAAAACAGAACTGAAGCATATGATATTGGAGTAGAAGCTGAAAAAAACATTAAAATTTCTTATTTTTGAGATACTAATTATTTAATATTTAATAAAAAGTTTAATTTTTATTAATGATATATTTTTAAATGTATGATATTTAGTTTTAAATAATGGTTATGCTTGAATTATAAAAAATATGAAAAAAATAATTAATTGGATCATATATTTATTAATATTCCCAATATTTTTAATAATATATTGTATTATTCTATTTATTAAAAAAATTACAAAAAAAAAGAAAAAAAACTCCCCTAGATTAATCTGGGGACCAAATCCAATTATTAACAATAAATATTGGTCAAATGCATTAAAAAAAAGAAATTTTATATCGATAACTCTGATGAAAAATTATTTTAATTCAATAAATAAGAGATTAGACTTTGATCAATATACTGATGAATTATTCATTTTCAAATATTTTACAGGATTTCTAAATAAAATATTAATTCATACAGTTATTCCATTTTACAGTTTTATTTATTCAATTTGGAAATATGATATTTTTCATCATCCTTTTGCAGGAGGATATTTAGGGGACACTCCATTTTGGAAATTAGAAACTAAACTTTTACACTTTTGTGGATGTAAAGTTATAATCATTGGTTATGGTGGAGATTTTTATTGTTATTCAAAAATCAATAATATTTCATGGAGGCATGCTTTATTATTAAGTTATCCTGATTTGGCTAAGGAAGAAAAAAAAAAACAAAAGAGAATTAATTATTGGGTTAAAAATGCTGATATTATATTAAATGGATTTCAAATAGATGGACTTGGTAGATGGGATGTACTTGCCTATAGTATCTTATCTATTGATACAAAAATATGGAATAAGAAATCAAAATATTCCAGAAATAATGGTCTAAATGGAGTTGTAAATATTATTCATACTCCAAATAAAAGAGGTGCAAAAGGAACTGAATTTATTATTCAAGCAGTTGATTCATTAAAGAATGAAGGATTAAAAGTAAATTTAATCTTGATTGAGAATAAAAAGAATGATGAAGTAAAAAAAATTATGGAGGGATGATG
>CBDUTX010000136.1:0-6172 GCA_965370235.1 uncultured Desulfuromonadaceae bacterium
TACTTTGAATTTCATTATAAATTGATTCAGTTTTTATTTGATCTACTTCAAATACCCAGTTTTTATATTTTATTTCATTCATTTTAATTATTTTTCAAACTAAACATGAAATTATTTAGGGAAAATGAAAAACAATCAGGAGTTGATTATTCATTTTAAGTAATTAAGATATGATTCCAATTTTAATTAATTTCTTTTTACAATTATAATTTTCAAAATTTAATTCATAAAAATAAACACCTGCTGCAACTTTATTCCCTCTTTTATCAAGTCCATCCCAAATAACTAAATGATAACCAGCTTCCTGATCATTAAATACTAATGTCTTCACATTTTGTCCTAATACATTGTAGACAATCAGTTCTACATATCCATTCCCTGGTAAAAAATAACTTATCTCTGTACTTAATAGAAAAGGATTTGGATAGTTTTGAAAGAGTTGAAAATAATCCTGATTATATTCATTACTTCCTTCTTCAATGCCTACAGATGAACTTAAAATAAATAAATACGGTTGTTGTTGTATAAGATTGACATTTATTGTTGCCAGATCATTTAAAATAGTAACATCATAACTTACTTGTGAATTGTATTCAATAAATGTTGTATCTATATCTGGCAAATCCCATCCTTTTACATTTAACCGTATCACACCTGAATAATCAGATTCCCTTGATAACATGAATATATATGGCTTGTTCCCTACTATATATATAAAATATCCGTTATAATAATTTCTTACAAGATTATTAGTATCATAAAATAACCTCAATGAATCTATATAAGCTGTATCAAGATACCCATTCATCCAGTAATTATATCCATCAAGTGGATTTCCATACCAAATTGTACCTGAATAATTTAATATAATATTTTTCAATGAATCAGATGCAAACAAGTTGTACATTTCCGGGAAGAGAAGTCCAATAGCTTTATAATCATCTAAAATTGTTTGATTATGAAGTATATCTTCTTCTGATAAACAATCAAAAGGTAACCCTGCATCCATAAATGTTTTAACTTGCTTCATAGCAAACATTAAACTATATGTGTTATCTGTATAATATTTTCCACATGCAAATGGTAGGTCAATAAAAGCAAAATCTGATTCTGTAAATCCTGATATTTTTGGAAGTTCTGAAATATGTCTTGTATTTCCAATAACAATTTTCTCATCTGGCAGCCATATCCCTGAAATTGTATTTGTATCAGGTTCCTCCCACCAGATAAGATCACAACCAAGTGATTTGTGAAATTCAGCCCAGATTCTTATCTTCTGAACCAGAGAAATTGTATCACAACTTCTCTCACACTGTAAAAGATAGGGTTTTCCATTTTTATAACTATTTTGAACATTCCCGATTATCATATACGGAACAGGTGATGTTTCATTATTGACAATATCAAGAAAATCTCTTGATAACTGTGGAGCTCCTCTTATCACATCAATATTTGAATCAGCAAGCATAGATGCATAATCCCCACCGGTAACCTCACCTACATATCCATTGTCCCATTCTCCCCATAATCCACCTCCTGGATATCCAATGAGTATATGATCAGGATCAAGAACTTTCATAAGTGGTGCAAAATAATAAAGGACTTCTCTTTTCTTTTCTATTCTAAATCTTGTCCAGTTTACCCATTCATTCCTGATATCAGGTCCGGATTGACTGAACATATTTAAAGGTTTTGGTGGTTTCTTATTATAAAGACTTTCTGTATATGGGGAATAGTCAGCAAAACCTGAAATTCCATAACCTGCACCGGGATAATTATATTCACCTGTAAACCAGAGACATAGTGTCCAACCAAAAAGACATGGATGATTTTTATAACGATTAATAATCTTATTGAAAAAGGTGTCTACCCTCTCGTAGTATCCGGGATGATAGAATATTGGAAAAGATCCTTCACCTTGAATAACAAGTCTCCCCCACATATCCCCTTGATGTATTGAAGAATCCGGATCAAAAGTATAAAAAACAGCATCTTGATACAGTGAATCTCCAAACCAATTAGGAGCAATAGTAGCTGTTATTTGAATAATAACATAAAGTCCAATATTTTCAGAATAATCCATTAAAAAATCTATTTTTTCCCAATAGAATTGATCTCTATTCCATTCGACCATTTGCCAGGGGACAAAAATCTCAATTACTTCAAACCCTTGAGACTTAACAAAATCCATCTTCTGTTTTATCTGTTCTACAGATAAATGCCAGATACCACCAAGTGTTGCAACAGTCCAACCACCAATATTATAAGGTTGACCATCTGCACAGATTGTTGGCACATTATTTATTATTTCAACTGAAGTATTAACTGATACCAAAGGTTGAATAAAACAAAAGAAAATAAATATAATAATTAAAATCTTTTTCATTATTTATATGTATAATAACACATATCAAAAGTGTTTTAATAATATTTTAAAACATTGATTTAAAAACTATATTAAAAAAGTTTTATTTTAAAGGAGATAACATCTATTTATTCTAATATAATTATCTTACCGGAAATCCTCTCAATTCCTTCAATAAAATAAAAGTAAATACCACTTTTTATATTACTTATGTTCCACCTGTATGTATCATTAATAATATTCTCTGAATTATGTAAGAGTTTCCCGGAAATATCATACATCTTTATTACATTTCCGGAAGACAATTTCTTGAAAATAATATAATTTTCTTCTCTATATATCAGTGGCGATTTGGAATTAAAAAAAACATTATTATCAGAAACTCCAGTGCTTTGATATTCATAAGAACCAATATCAAAAATCCCATCATATGGTCTGTTTTCCTTCTGACAATGTTTTATATATTGAAAGATCACATTATGATCAGGTAATACATTTGAATTTAGAGAAGTTCCTGTATTTATACATGGTGAGTTTGTTGCTAAGTGGAAATCTTCATATCCATAATTAGCAAATCCTGGCAAATTACCTGTAACAATTCCACCCGAATCAAAAACAGTTCCTTGATAACTTCCACCCTGATGTGATTCTACCCAACCGGTTTTAAACCAGTTGTTTCTTATATTGAGAACACCATAACTACTTAGCAATGCTAATCTATTACCATTTTCTGTTACATAAACAATATTATTTCTTGCATCAGAAAATTCATCATTTGTAGATAACCTAAAAAGCGTTGTATTTCCTGTACGTTTTGATATAACAGTATTGTTGTAAAAATATAATATTCCTTTTCTGTAATATGAAACAGTTGAACCATCTCCACCATAATGACATATTTGGCTATTACCCTCATTGGTCTGTTCAATTAAAACATTACCATATACAAAAGTTTCCCTATATGATGGATCATTATAAATTTCAGGATAACTGGATTCTACAAGATCAAGCTGTCTATTGCCACCTTCTATCCAGTTATATCTAATGACTGTTCCACAAGATCTATCCTTCAGGTTATTTCCATCACATCCTGATCTAAGTGGACCAAAATGATTATACTGAAAAATTATTCCCTTTGCAGATGTATAGTTATTATGTTGATAATAACTTCCTTCAATCCCATTATCATAAATATAACACCCTTCAACAGTAATGTTACTTGACTGGTGTGATACAAAAAAACCATTACCGCAATCATGAAGAATACAATTTCTTATAATTATATGATTACCCGAGACAACGTAAAATGAAGCTGCATTATCACTATAGTTTCTTACCTGTCCGTTATCATCTATAAATGTAAATGGAGTTCTTGCACTTCTTATATCCAGATTTTCAATTATAATATAATCCGGATCCTGATTTGGAAAACTTGAACCTCCAATATTAATTATCCCTCTTTCTTCTGACCAATAGTTTAATTCCTGTCTTGTCGTTGCATTTCTTCCATCAATTATTGGTAATTCTCCACCAGATCCTGGTATACCATGGAATATAATGTTTGCATTTACTGTTCCTGTTCGAGAAACAACCCATTTTTCACAATATGGATTTGGTCTGTAGTGAATTTGAACACTATCTCCCGGATTTAAGTTTTCCAGTGGAACATCACCAATATTTTCATAAGTCATTCCCGGACCTACTTCATAAGCAATAGCCAATAATTTAATTGTAGTAAATAAAATGAGTAAAGAAAAAATTAAAATTTTGTGTATTTTAAAACTTTTTATTAGCATTTTTTATCTCCTGTACATTACTATATTAATATTAAATCTATTTTTCCATCTAGATTATTCAATTATCTTATTATTACCACCTTACCATTTATATTATGCTCACCTACAATTTTATAAAAATATATCCCACTCGACATATTATTCACATTCCATTTATATATATTATTTGTAATATTCCCTGAGTTATGTATCAGTTTGCCTGAAACATCAAATATTTTCACAATATTCTCTGAAGAAATATTGTAAAAAGTAATGAATTTATTCCCCATATAAATCCTAAATGGGTTGTTATAAATCAACTCCCTATTTTCCTCACTTATCCCCACCTGTGGACCAATATAACTTGTGCTAACCACAACATCATCTATATAAAGTGTATTTGGATATGATTCATCATGCCTGTAGTTAGAAAAAATAATCATATTAAATCCATTGTTGAAATGTCCATCTTCACCCCATGTGAACATTGATGGATCTGACTCCAACCATAATTCCCAGCCCGTGCATCATGATAGACAGAACCAGGTGTGAATGGAAAATTCCCAGGATCATCAAGATCCCAATTTTCACAAATCAAATAGTCTTCACAATTGGGTTCAGAACAAAATTCACATCCTACAGCGTGTACTTTGATGCTAACAAAAATCATCCCCCAAAAAACAAATATTGCTAAATACCTCATTTTTCCTCCTTGTTAAATTTCTAATATTGTGAAAAATTCAACCACAGTTCTGTTAATGCTTTAAAATGGGATTTCCAAAAAGTAGTATGAAATGTATTTAACATACAGATTTGACCATTATAAAAATCTTGAAAATTAGTTATTTAATATTTAGCAGTCTTTGTTTTTTTTAAGGGATTTTTAGTTATCAATAAGTATACAACCAGTAATCTTAATAATAGAACAATCCCTTTGAGTTATAAGAAAATTTTATATATAAAATTTTTAAATGTCTAATTGTTTTTTAATTCTCTTAGAGTAAATTCTTCTTTCACTGCGAATCTTAACTTAGAAATTTACCTTCTAAAACATCTTTTTTATTGAATATATTATATATGCAATAATAAACTTGTAATCCTTTGAACAGATCAGTATTATTTGCATTTAGTCACTCATTGGCTTTCTGCAAATTGCTCTGAAATCTGCCATATACTCAATTTTTTCATCTTTATGAATCTCAATATACTCAATTATAAAACCTGTTTGTTTAAGTTCATTTTCGAGATCAGAGGGATTCAGTATCCTTCGTGTACAGATCCAATATCTGTCCTCAAATTTAACTTTCTCATAAGGAAAATCTTCTTTAACCTCATGCCATACGATCCCTTGTTCATCAAATCGTCCGCTGTGAGGCCATTGAGAAGTATCTTCAATACTCATGGTCTCTATAATAAAATATCCATCTTTTTTAAGAAGCCTGAAAATGTTGATTAAAGCAGCTTGTCTGTCCTGGTCATAAGTAATGCAATGCATACAATGTCCATCAATAATAATGTCGTAAATATCAGACCTGGTTTTTGAGATAGAACAAATATCATCCACAGAATAATGTATATCTAATCCTCGATCTTTTGCTTTAATCTTGGCAATTTCGATAGCAGTTTGGGAAATATCAAAACCATCAACATTGTAGCCTTGCTGAGCAAGAAAACAGGAGATAGGTCCGGTGCCACATCCAATTTCTAATACTCTTGCATTGGATATCGGCTTTATTATATCCAGGGCAGTCACTAAATATTCTTTCATACAGAAATTTTCAAAAGACTCCGATTGTTCTCTGAATTCATCCCAGGAGGATATGTTATTTTTTTTTATTTTTTTGTAGGCATCCTCATGACTTTCATAATATTTCATCTTGATTTCTCCTTCTACCAAACATTTATATTGTTCAGTGTTTATAATTAACAAAAAATATAACTAAGTCAAGAATTTACAATTTAAGAAATGTTTGTAATAATTAAAATATTTAAAATCGATACATATATCCCTCACTTGAAAAAAAATAAAAAA
>CBDUTX010000137.1:0-6141 GCA_965370235.1 uncultured Desulfuromonadaceae bacterium
TCATTTTCCTTTTCCTTTTTCTCTGTCTCATAATTTATCTGCAGTTCATTGTATTTTTTACTGCTCTCTTCTGTGAATATTTCATCATTGATTTTTTTGAATTGCTTGTGATATTCGAGTGCTTTACTGAAATCCTCCTTCTGTTCAAATATGTTTGACATTACTTCCAGGCAGTTCTTCTTAAGATTGGGTTCATCAATCTCATTTGCAATACCGAGTCCTCTGATGACATATTCCTGAGCCTTAGTGAAATGGTTTAGCAATACATTGATTTCACCTAAACTGATGAGTGTTATCGCAGTTACATGTCTGTTTCCGATTTCCTCAGCGATTTTAAGTGATTTGAAGAAGTACTCCAACGATCTGTTGTAGTCTTTCATATCCTTTAATACTGCACCTATATTGTTCAAAGAGTGTGGTATTCTCCATTTCATTCCAAGATGCTCTCTTATCTCAAGTGCTTTTTTATGATACTTAAGTGCCTTATTGAATTCTCCAAGTTCCCGATAAGAAATCCCTGCATTATTATATACAGTGTCAAGATTATCTCTACTGTCGATTTCTTCATGTATCCGTATAGAGCGGTTATAGTAATCCAGAGCCTTAATATTATCACCTAATCTATAGCAGATGGTTCCAATATTGATGTACATTCCTGCAATACTCTGTTTATTTCCAATATTCTCTTGAATTCTGAGGGATTTCATAAAATACTCAAGGGCTTTATCGTATTTTGCCATTCTAAAGTATGCCCCTCCAATTTTATTCAATGCTTTGGACTCAACCTGGTTATCATTAGTTTTATTTGCAATATCAAGTATCTTAAATCCATATTCAAGTGAGGTCTGATACTCGTCAATGCACTGATAAGCCCAACTGAGTTCATTCAGTATAATTAATTCCAGTTTTTTGTCTTTTGTATCCTGTAGTATTTCCAGCCCCTGCTTTCCGAATTCAATTACCTTTTCGGGTTTGATATTCCTGAAGACTATAGTCAAATTCACCAGAACTTTGACTTTATCCAGTCCGTCAGTTTCAGAAAGCTTCTTCAGGAGGAGTTCAGTATCTTTTTTCTCGGACTGTTCAGTCATATAAATCTTTCGTTAAAATATTTTAAAAGAATAAATAACTATCAAACAAGCATAGTCTTTTAAATAATACTAACTTTATAAAGTTCATATTGCAAGATTTACAAAGTATTACTGTCTATCACCTTCAAGTGCTTCACGGAGAACTTTTTGAAGCACATTCAGAAGGTATGGTTTCTGTATAATTCCAACCAACCCTTTACATGTAAATTGCTTTGATATCTTCTGTCTATTATAACCGCTGGACAGAATGACTCGGACATCGTTCTTGATTTTACGCATTTCACGAAAGGCCTCTTCTCCATTCATATTTGGCATTGTCAGATCCAATACTACACAATCAATCTCGTTTTGCCTGTCATTGAATATCTCAACAGCTTCTCGACCGTTTTCAGCCGTTATTACATTGAATCCCAGGTATTCTATCATTTTTCTGGCTACGCTGAGTACGGTTTCCTCATCATCGACAAGGAGAACAGTGCCATGTCCCCGCCACTCCTGCAACCCACTCTCTTCTTCCAAAGTGTGTTTAATGAATTCTCCAGCGGAAGGAATGAGAATCTTGAATGTCGTTCCCTTTCCGAGCTCGCTATAAAGCCTGATCGTTCCACCATGTCCGCGTATGATACCCAGAACAGAAGCGAGTCCAAGACCGCGTCCGGTTTGTTTTGTTGTAAAGAACGGATCGAACAGTTTCTCTTTTGTCACTTCGTCCATACCACATCCGGTATCACTCACCTCGAGACTCGCATACATTCCTTCCGGTAATTTCTCATCCAAATACACTTCGAGAAGTTGTAAGTGGTCATAATATGTTAACCCGGTATATATCGAGATCACGCCGCTTTTTTCACCTATTGCTTCCGATGCATTCGTAATTAGATTCATGATCACCTGGCGAATCTGTGTCGGATCGGCTTTGATTATAACTGGGATATTAGCAAGATTGTATTTAATAACAGCTTTCTTACTGATCGAAATCTCAAGAATGTGTGACATCTCGCGAACAATTTCCGAGAGATCTACCTGCTCGATGATAAATCGCTCTTTCCCTGAATAATCAAGCATCTCCCGACATAGTTCAGCAGCTTGATGAGCTGCAGTTTTAATGTCCCGTATATTCTGACGCACAGGAGAAATTCGAGAAAGCTTAAGCATAGCAAGGTCAGCATTGCCAAGGATACCTGTGAGCAAGTTATTGAAGTCATGAGCAATACCACTTGCCAGCACTCCCATACTCTCAAGTTTCTGGACATGCAAAATCTGACGCTCGAGATTCAGTTGCTTCTGTTCTGCGCATTTGCGCTTGGTTATGTCTATCATAATACCCTGGAGAAACAAAGGTGTCCCATCATCGTTCCTGATAGTGATGCCTTCATCTCTGAACCATACGATATTGCCATTTTTCGAGATCATGCGATACTCTGAGCAGAATGATTCGCCTGTCTTGTGGCAGCGTGCAATCTCCTTCAATACACGGTCACAGTCGTCAGGATGCAGATTCTGACTCCAGAAATCAGGATTGTCCAAACAAACCTGAGGTGAAATACCGAGAAACGATTCAATCTGGGGACTGATGAAGGTCGTCTTTCTGATTTTATCCAACACAGCGATATAAGTGACAGCGGGCATCTGCTCAACAAGTGTTCGGTATCTCACTTCAGCTTCCCGCAAAGACTCTTCAGCTCGTTTGCGTTCATTAATATCGTGACCCACCCCTTGAAACTCAACAACTTTACCCTCATCATCGAGAATGACTCGATTGGTCCACTGGTTCCATCGCAACTTGCCATTCGGAGTAATGATACGGTATTCATGAGTTTCAACCGGATTCTCACTTCTCAGAGACGATAAGTAATCCTGAACAGTCTGACGATCTTTATCCGCAATAAAATGCATGAAATTATATCCGAGTAGGTCTTCACGACTTTGTTCAAAATAGCGACAGTACGCATCGTTAACAAAAGTAAGTGTATAATCGGGTAAATAGCGGCAGATAAATTCAGTCTGATCCTCGACAATTCCACGATAGTGTGCTTCACTCTGTTTCAAACTCTCTTCTGCCCTTCTGCGTCTTAAAACATTTATTGTCAGGGCGAGAATCATAGCTGTCTGAAACAAAACAAATGCAATCACTATCCAGATGTATACCTTGTACAAACAGTATAGAGACTTGTATTCATTGATTACTACACTCCCGGGTGGCAAGTCTGAGACGGATATTCCGAAACGCTGCATTACATTAAAATCGAACATCGGTACGTTCGGACTTACAGTCAGTACCGGTATCTCATCCGCTGATTCTCCATTCAACACTTTAATTGCCATTTGTGCAGCATGTTCTCCCTGCGCTTTACCACTAGTCACAATCCCACCAACAACACCATGTCCTAAAAACATATCCCAGGCGGTGTAAACAGGAGCACTGCTATTTTTTGTCACGAATTCCGTGTATTCCGAGTAACTGAAAGTCCTTCCGGATCTATCCCGATAGAAAGAAAGAAGAAGTACCACCGTTTCATCAGGCAGTGAATGAAGGGCTTCTCTCAATTCCTTAACAGTCAGGTTAAATAGTTTAATAAACTCAATTCTATCGACAAATTTCTGTTCAATGTTTCTAAATTGCTCAAGGTTCATGATGCCTGTTGGTGTAACATCATTTATTACAGCGATATAGTGTGTACCCGGATGCAGTTTAAGCGCCTGTTCTAAAGTTCCGCCAAGATCAAATGCCTCAGCTACACCGGTAATCCTACTAACACCCTTTATTCTGGAATCAGAATAGTTATTCAGACCACAGAAAACTATGGGTACACGGGGAAAAAGTTGATCACGCCTATCCAGAAGAAAGTCCAGTGCATTGTCATCTGTGGTAATGATAACATCAAAGTTCATACTCTTGTACTTTGCTATATACAACTGCTCCAGCAGAGGATAAACTATATCAGGAGAGTAAAACTTTGTGTCCATATATTCTATGTGAATATCTATCTCAAAATCAGCTTCATCCAGAACAGAAAGTAATCCAACCGATATATTATCTGTCCATGTGAAACCGGAATGATAGGAATGAAGAATTAAAATCCTTGGAACATCACTTGTTGTGATTTCTGCTGAAAGCAACTCAATACTGCCAAACATCACTGCAATTAACAGAAAAAACAGCACAGTATATGATTTATTTTCTGAAATAAGACTTGATCCTGATAACATATTGAATTCTCCATACGATAACAAAAAACAGATTTTACTTCGAAGTATCCCTGTTCTCAGTAGATCTTCTCTGCAAGATTGCTATATCTCCAATATAATATTCTAATTTATAAAGATATGTCAAGTGAAAGTTCAGTAGCAATAAAAATTTTGGGATGGATAAACCGGCTCAACCAAGTAGTTTGTCTTAGTTTAGATAGAAAATTATCAGTCTAACGAAAAGCCAGTATATCTTCACCGGTGATAATGTAAATCAGATCCTTCACCGAAAATGCATAAGAACAAGCATCCATGAAACTAGAAATTAATGTACAAGAGTTTTTAGAATTTTCATTAAATGTTAATACCAAAGTCAGGCAATCATATCGGTAATAAATCTTGCCATTTGAACTCTACAAAGTTAGCATTATCTAAAAGACTATGCTTATTTGAAAGAAATTTATTCTTTTAAAATAAATATAATGAAAGGTTTATATGGTTGAAATATTTGAGAAAAAAGATCCTGAGATTCTCCTGAAGAAGCTTCCTGAAACTGACGGACTGGATAAAGTTAAAGTTCTCGCTGATCTGACCGTAGCCTTCAGGGAAATCAATCCAGAAAAAGTAATTGAATTCGGGAAACAGGGGCTTGAATTGCTACAGGATACAAAAGACAAAAAATTGGAATCATTTATACTGAATGAACTCTGTTGGGCTTATCAGTGTATAGGTGAGTATCAGACTTCACTGGAATACGGCTTTAAGATACTTGAGATTACAAATGAAACTAATGATAATCAGTGTAAGTCAATCGCATTAAACAGAATTGGTGCAACATATGCAAGAATGAGCAAGTTCGACCAGGCTCTTGAGCATTTTATGAAATCTCTTAGGATTCAAGAAAACATCGGTGACAAACTGGGTATTGCAGGATTGTACAGCAATATCGGAACTATCTGGGATAAAATAGGTAACTATGAAAGGGCTCTGGATTACTGTAACAAAGCCATCCGGATACTTGAAGAGATTGATGCTATAAGTAGTCTCGCTATTTCATATAATAATGTCGGAAGTATATACAGTAATTCCGGAGAATACGAAAAAGCCTTAGAATATCATAAGAGATCACTCGAAATAAGAGAACAACTTGACGAGAAACGAGGAGTTTCACACTCTCTTATTAATATAGGGTCGGTATTAATTGATCTTAAAGAATATAACAAGTCGCTTGAATATTACTTCAGAGCACTTGAGATTGAAATGGAAATCGGTGACAGGCATGCCTCTGCTGAAACACTTCGTCAAATTGGTGTTATCTATGAATTGACTGATCAACTTGCTGAAGCTCTTGAATATGTGCAACGAGGACTTGCAATTGCAGAAGAACTTGATGTCCCTGATATAAAAAAAAACTGTTTCGAAACAATATCAACAATTCTTGAAAAGAAAGAGGATTACATGGAAGCACTCGAATATTATAAGCAATTTAAGAAACTCAATGATGAAATATTCACTGAAGAAAGCAGTAAAAAATACAATGAACTGCAGATAAGTTATGAAACAGAGAAGAAAGAAAAGGAGAATGAGATTTATAGACTCAGGAATATTGAACTTGTGAAAACAAATGAAAAACTGAAGGAAGCTCTTTCAGAAGTTAAAACACTCAGCGGGTTTCTTCCGATCTGTGCTTCCTGCAAAAAGATCCGGGATGACTCCGGATACTGGGAACAGATAGAGGAATATATATCGGAGCGTTCGGATACTCAGTTCAGCCACGGGTTATGTCCTGAATGTGTGAAGAAATATTTTCCTGAATATTCAGATCTCAAAGACAGAAACAATTCGCAGTAAGAAAATCTGC
>CBDUTX010000138.1:0-6138 GCA_965370235.1 uncultured Desulfuromonadaceae bacterium
AAAAAAGGAAATGTTTTTTTATAAAGCGAGAAGATTATTTTATCTTGCAAGCTTGAAACCAGACGCTCCGGATTACATCTTCACTTTTGCTGCTGCTTCTGCAAAAAAAGAAGGGGAACATCTGTTATCGGCAAAATTATGGCTGGTATATTATAATAATGCCTCTTTCGAAGAACAAAAGAAAGTAGCACTTGTCAACATTAAAAGAGAAGTTATCCGTTATACGAAAAATATAATCGAATATAATCAATTACACTGTAATATAACAACATTGGACAATTTAAATCTACCAATTGAATTAATTTTTCTTCCCGATAACTCTCAATTTATACTCGATTCTCTTGGAAACCCACTATGGATTGAGTAAAATATGTCTTGTAATTCGATTTATCAGTTCAGTTTTAATCCTTTTCAGAGTATTTCATAATAACTTTCTTTATTCTCCTTATTACACTGTCCTTTCCAAGTACATGAAGAATCTCGAATAGTCCGGGACCTGTGGTCATTCCCGATACTGAAATTCTGACAGCATGTATCAACACACTTGCTTTTATATCAAATTCCTGTGCAACTTCTCGAAGATAAAATTCAGCATTTTCAGAATTAAATTTTTCAATTTTCAAATATTTTTCTACAAGAAGATTTAAATACACATCAATTTTCTCAACTGAAATAATTCTCTTTCTCCAGCCTTTCTCATCAAATATTTCAGGATCTTTAAAAAAATATGAAGCTCTTTCGACAGAATCTTTAAAAGTCGGTAATCTGGTTTTTAACAAATCTAAAGCCGTGGAAGCATACTGAATATCTGTATAGTCATCAGATATGATATCGGAATTTACAAGAAATTGTTTTGAACATTCAAATATATTTTCCCCTGACATTTTTGATATATAAACAGAATTGATCCACAATAATTTATCCATATCAAATATTGCCGGATGAATAGTAATACCTTTTAAAGTGAATTTTTTTATCAGCTGATCACAATCCAAAATTTCTTCATTTTTACCCGGTGACCATCCAAGAAGAGCTAAAAAATTCACAAGTGCTTCAGGGAGAATCCCTATCTCTCTGTACTGTCCTATATAAACCGAACCTTCACGTTTTGATAATTTTTTCCTCGTTTTACTCAATATCACTGAAAGATGAACAAAACAAGGAGGTTTCCAGTCCATTGCAGAATAAATATTCACATGTTTATGTGTTGAAGAAATGAATTCATCACCTCTCATAACATGAGTAATTTCCATAAAATGATCATCTACGACATTGGCAAAATTATATGTAGGAAATCCATCAGCTTTTATGAGAATAATATCATCAATAGTAATATTTTTAAAACTTATATCACCTCTCAACAGATCCGTAAACTTTGTCTCTCCTTCCTTTGGTGAAGCAAATCTGATAACAGCTTTCATTTTTTTTAAGTATTCAATCCCATTAAATGAAATATTTTTCTCTCTGCACTTTCCGTCATAATGCGGATTGATCCGAGCTGATCTTTGATTTTCTCTGACTTTATCAAGTCTCTCTTTTGAACAATCACATATATATGCTCTGCCTTTTGAGATCATTTCGGATATTACCTGTTCATAAATTCCTAACCTCTCAGACTGCACATATGGACCAAAATCACCCCCAACTCCATATCCTTCATCAATTTCAATCCCCAGCCATGTCATCGCATCCTGAAGTTTCTCAAGTGCATCTTCAACAAAACGGTTTCTATCTGTATCTTCTATTCTGTATATAAATTTACCGTTATTATGTCTTGCAAAAAGATAATTGAAAAGAGCAGTTCTTATATTTCCAACATGAGGTAGACCCGTCGGAGAAGGGGCAAAACGAACTCTAACATTAGTCATCTCGTTATTCACCTTTAATAATTTTATATACTTTATCTATTATTCTGTCTTTTAATTTCAATGATTCATTAAGATATTCATCAGATTTTTTCATTATACTCTCAACGAATTTCTCATCTTCCATATCCTGTACATTGATCAGTACATTTAGATATGCACCTTCAACACCGGAGAGAGCTGAAAGAGCACCAACGCCGGCATCTGAAATACTATTCGGATTGGTTTTTTCAATTATTGTGTCTATAAGTTTTAAAGTTTCATACCCGAGTTCACAGGTCTTCAGTGGAACCTCGGCAGCACCTTTGGTTGCATCTTCAATAGCCTGTAATCTGATCTTTTTCTCTTCTTCTGTCTTTTTTGGTTTTCTTCTCGCATTGATTATCTCATTAAAAGCTTCAGTATCTTTATCGATCATATCAATCAGATCTTCTTTCAGTTTTTGTGTCTTTATAGCAACTTCCTCTAAAACTGCTTTGTGTTCGGAGAAATCTTTATGTGAATATGTAATATTAGCAACCATAGCGCATAACGCAGCACCAAGTGAATTCAACAGGGCACTAACACTTCCCCCACCGGGAGCCACTGAATCCGATGAGACTTCATCAATAAAATCAAAAACCTTTTTCCTTGCAAGTTCACCTTTTTCTTTAGCTCCTACACTGTATTCAATTATTTTATTTTCCGGTTCAAATTTATATAAAGATGATAAACCAAGCGACATTATAGCTATATCAAGAAGTTGTTTTTCATTGACCCCGGTAGAACCTCCCTGTTTTCCAAGATAGTATCTTCCTGCATCGAGCAGAGATTCAAGGGGAAGGAGTCCGACGATTTCACTTCCTGTTACAAGAACTCCTCGTAACTCCGCCTGTCTTCTCACTTCTTCATAAGCTGTGTGAATACCTGTTATATGATAATTAATCAGGTTCATGGTCACCTGCGCAAGACCAAAATCAGGGAGAAACCAACCGGTAGCTTTACAAGAATTTAAAGTTCCAGGAACTTTAATTTTTTTTCCATTCTCATCTTTAACCAACTTTTTATTCTCATCTCTTTTAAATCTTCCTGTGTCTCTTATCGTCAATCCAATGTCCTTAGCTATCGCTTTATCTTTTGTATTCAGATTTATATTGTAAGCAATAAGAAAATCTCTTACTCCAATAGCTGTTGCTCCGGCTGTTCGATTAAATTTGAAAGGTCCATAATCAGGTTTCCAGTACTCGTCATTCATCTTCTCCTGGAGTGCTTCATACTCACCCTTTCTGACATTTGAAAGTTGAGTCCACTCAGGTTTTGAAGCTGATTTTTCATAAAGATATACAGGTATTCCTAATTCTTCCCCTACTCTTTTTGCCAGTTTTTTTGATAATTCAATACATTCTTCAACTGAAATATCAGCAATGGGAACCAGGGGGCATACATCTGTTGCCCCCATACGGGGATGAGCTCCTTTATGACCCGACATATCAATTAATTCTGATGCTTTTTTTATTGCCAGAAAAGCCGCTTGCAACACAGCTTCCGGAGTCCCTACAAATGTAACAACAGTTCTGTTTGTATCCGGTCCGGGATCAACATCTAGTAGTGTTGCACCTTCTGTGTTGCTGATTTCAGAAGTAATTAAATCGATTAGATTTTTATCTCTTCCTTCACTGAAATTTGGAATACATTCAACTAATTTCATTATAACTGTCCTTAATCGATTGCATCACTGATTTGCCCAAGCTGATATTCGATATTGTCCATCGAACTTGCAATTGAAGATAATGAATTAGCAATTTTTTCCAGATTTCTGCTGTCCGATTCAAAGGAATCATTATTAAATTCAGCGTAAACTATTGCAGGTACGATATAAGGTTTAATTAAATTAACGAGTAGCAGCAGAGCTATGACAATTAGTAATACAGTAATTGTTCTGTTGGCTTCAATTTTTAATTCCATAATTACCTCCTTGCTATATTTAAAGTACAATTCTATTTCAGATAATGTTAATTAAATATAAATATTGATGATATAGATAATTTAAAGTTAATATTAGATATAATATTATTATAATTAATATCATACAAGTAAAATAAATAGAGGAGGTAAATATGTTTGAAGGATGTACAGTTGCAATGATCACTCCTTTTAAAAACGGAAGTTTGGATGTAGATGGTATAAAAAATAATGTCAATTTCTACATAGACAACGGCATCAATGGTATCCTGATCGCCGGAACAACCGGAGAATCCCCTTCACTTACAGACAAAGAGTATAAAACACTTATTGATACCGTAGTTAAAACTATCAACGGTAGAGTCAAAGTGATGTTGAATATCGGAACAAATTCAACAGAAAAAACAAAGCAGAATACACAAATCGCAAATGATTCCGGTGTTGATGCTAACCTAGTTATAACACCTTATTACAATAAACCGAATTACTCAGGTATGAAGGAACATTTTCTCATCATAGCTAAATTATCAGATAATCCGATATATATATATAATGTCCCCGGAAGAACCGGATCAAATATTGAAACAGGTCTGGTTTCCATTCTCGAGAAAGAAAGTGATAATATTGTCGGAATCAAAGAAGCTTCTGGAAATATTGACAGGGTTTCCGAATTGAGTTTGATCTGTAGTGCAAACTTTGAAATTCTTTCAGGAGATGATTCTCTCACTCTTCCGGCTATGTCCGTTGGAGCGAAAGGAGTTATCTCAGTTATTGCAAATATCGTTCCTGACAGGATTACAAAAATGATCAAATACGCACTTGACGGTATGTGGGATGAAGCTAGAGTTATTCATAAAGATGTATTCCATCTGACAAAAGCTCTTTTTATTGAAACAAATCCTGTACCTGTCAAAACAGCAATGAACTTAATAGGCAGATCCGGTGGAGATCTCAGGCTTCCACTTGGTCCTATGCAGATAACAAATAAAAACATTTTAATTGATGAATTGAAAACATTGAATTTAGTATGAAGCCTGTAATAGTTCAAAAGTTTGGGGGAACAACTATTTCCTCAGCAGACAGAATAAAATTTATTGTAGAAGAAATTGCAGCAGTAGCAGCGGAATATAAAGTAATAGTAGTTGTATCAGCCATGGCTGATACAACTGATAAATTAATAGATCTCGCACATTCTGTGTCAGTTAAACCTGACCCAAGAGAATACGACATGCTAATAACAGTTGGAGAACGAATATCCATATCATTATTGTCTATGGCTTTAAAGGATAAAGGGCTGGAAGCGATTTCATTCACCGGTAGTCAAGCTGGGATTATAACCGATGATTGTCACACTGAAGCAAGGATAATTAAAATTACAGCCGAACGGGTCAAATCTGCCATTGATTCAGGGAAAATAGCAATTGTAGCAGGTTTCCAGGGTGTCAGTAAAAATAGGGAGATCACTACACTTGGCAGAGGAGGTTCTGATACTTCCGCTATAGCTCTCGCCTGCTCACTGGAGGCTGAATACTGCGATATATTCACAGATGTTGACGGAGTTTATAGCATCGATCCCAACTTGATAAAGTCAAAACTTATAGAAAAGATTGATTATTCAGAAATGATGGAAATGGCTCTGTTAGGAGCAGAAGTTCTTCACCCGAGAGCAGTTGAAATAGCTTCAAGATATGATCTTCCAATAAGAGTCAGATCCATTTTTAAAGAATATGAAAGTTTTAAGAAAACCAGATCATTTAAATTTGATCAAGGAGGCATTGGTACATTGGTATATCATCAGGCAGCATCTTTGGAAGAAGTTATTGTAAAAGGCATTATCAGTGATTTTGATATTATTCTTATAAAAGCAGAAATAGATAAGAACAATGATATATCCTTCCTTTTGAAGAACTTTTCAGAAAAGGGTATTGTTATAAAACATTACTATCATTATATATATAAAAATATTTCGGAATGTATTTTTCTTGTGAAAAATAAATATGAACAAAAAATTATCGAAGAATTCAAACAAATATCTCTTCGGTACACTATTAGTAGAGATGTTGCAATCATAAGCATTATTGGAACCGGCAGTGGTAATTCTTCAGAGATTATGAAAAAAATCTTTTCAGTTCTTTCTCAATTAAAGATAAATACAAATTTGGTATCCACATCAGAAGTAAAAATCAGCATTCTTATTAAAAAAGATAAATCATCAGAGTTAATAAAAAAACTTGCAGATAAATTTGATTTACTTGAAAACTGATTGTGATTTTATTTGTTCTCTATTTCTTCTTCTTTTGCTTCCGGTTTTTCCAAATTCTCATAATCTAAC
>CBDUTX010000139.1:0-6109 GCA_965370235.1 uncultured Desulfuromonadaceae bacterium
GCTACAAAATATCCAGCATCATCAGGTCCTCTATGAGCGATAACATCACACATAGACTTCAGACAATCAACTTTAATAGGTTTTTTACCTAATGATATTATTCCTGTTATTCCGCACATATTAAATTTTATATTTTGTGATTTTTTCTTTTATATATTCAAATTCTTCTTCTTTCATTGAAGGATACAATGGGAAAGTGATACTGCATCTGTCGGCAATATATGAATTGGGATATTCCTCCGGTTTAATACTATATTTATTTCTGTAATATTCAAGTATATGAACCGCATGAGTTCCTGGTCTTGTTGAAATACCATTGTCATATAAGTATTCCATAAATTCATTTCTTTTATTATTAATATTTTCAATATTATCTAATGAAATACTTTCAGGGGAGAATAAACATACATAAGATTGGTATCCATGCTCATAATCCGAATGATTAAATGGTTTTATAAGCCAGTCAATTCTATCAATTAATTCATCATATTTTTTTGCCCAATAAATCCTCTTTTCTATAATTCTATCAACTCTATTCATCTGGCTTGAACCAATTGAAGCCTGAATATCTGTCATTCTATAGTTAAAACCTGCATAAGGAAACTCGGGTAATAAATAAGGTTTATTACCCAAATGACGCTGAAGATCAGATATTGTCGCACCGTGATCCCTCATAGCTTTTATTTTTAGATAAAGTTCTTTATCATTCGTAGTAATCATACCACCTTCACCGGTTGTTATCGCTTTTCTCGGATGAAAACTGAAACAACCGGTATTTCCAAAATTACCAACATGAATATCCTTATATTTTGAAGCAAAACCACATGCTGCATCTTCAATGACAAAAAGATTATACTTTTTTGCAATTTCCAAAATCTTATCCATATTTGCTGCTAAACCAAAGAGGTGAACAGGAATAATTGCTTTTGTTCGATTAGTTATAAATTTTTCAATATTATCAGTATCTATATTAAAAGATTCAATACTTATATCACAAAAAACTGTCTTAGCGCATACAGATTCCACAGCATTTGCTGTAGCAATCCATGTAAAAGAAGGTACAATAACTTCATCTTTATAACCAATCCCCAAAGCTGCAAGTGAAACATGTAGCGCATTGGTACAATTAGAAACTGCAAGAGAATATTTTGCATCAGTAAATTTTGACCATTTTAGCTGAAATTCTTCTACATATTTCCCCTGTACAATCCACCCTGATTCTAAAGGTTTTAATATATTTTTAAAATCTTCTTCTTCAAATTGTATTTTTGTAATAGGAATTTTCATTTAAAAACCTTTAATTTTCCCTAAATTTTTCTTTATGCTCTTTTCTCCATTTAATTAATCTCTTTAATCCTTCCTCAAGTTCAATTTTAGCTTTAAATCTTAAATCCCATTCTGCTTTAACTGTTGATCCAATCCGATTTGTAACGAATGTTTTACCTTCAGGTTTGTATTCTATCTTTAAATTTGAACCTGTAATTTTCAATAATAGTTCAGCCAGTTCCTTAATCGAAGTTTTAGTCCCCTTACCAACATTATAAAATTCATCTGTAATATCTGCTTTTAAAGCTAATACATTTGCTCTCGCGGTATCTTCAACATAGATAAAATCATAAGCCTGACTGCCATCCCCAAATACAATCGGAGGAAGTCCGGTATCCAAACGATCAAGGATCTTCATTATCACTGCAATATAAGTTCCTTTATAATCCTGTCTTGCTCCATATACATTCATATACCTCAAGCCTACATAATTTAATCCATATCTATCATTAAAAGCTCTCGCCATAGCTTCTCCTGCAATTTTTGTAGCTCCATAAAAAGTCCTGTTATTGAAGGGATGATCTTCAGTCATAGGAATTTTTATAGCATCACCATAAACAGAAGCAGATGATGAATATACTAATCTCTCAATTTTATTATCTCTACAAGCTTCAAGAACATTAAAAGTTCCTCTAATATTGGTTTCAAAGGCTGCCCTTGGATATTCATAACATTGAAGAAGCCATAATGCAGCTAAATGAACAACCATATCACATTCTTTCATTGCAGCATTTAAAATATCAATTTGAAGTATATCACCCCCTACTTCAAATACTTTACATCTTGGATCTTTAGTGGCTTTTTCAATATTATCAACAGTCCCTCTTACAAAATTATCATATATAATAACTTGATCAACATCTTCATCGAGAAGTTTATCTGCTACATGTGAACCAATAAAACCTGCTCCACCAATAACTAATATCTTCTTTCCTTTAATATCCATCAATACCACCTAATAAATTATGAGTTAAAAAAAGATCTCTATATCTTGGAAATGGCCATAATTTCGCATCGACAATACATTCAACTTCATCTGATATCTTCCTCAAAGCTTCCATTTCAGGTCGAAGAATTTCAGACACAAATTCAGATTTTTTATAAGACGAATTCAAACTGACAACTTTTTCTACTTCCTTTTTCAATTTCTCAATTCCGAGAATCAGGTTCTCGACAAGACTGAAAACATTCTCATATCTCTCTTTAGACATTATTCCTGAATTAATTTCTTTTTCAATATTGAACTGCTTAACAAGAGCAGGATATACACCTGTGTTTACCATATCAATTAACAATTTAGCCTGAGTGAGTATTTTTCTGTAATATGTTTCATGAAAAATTTCACTTTGGGCTGCTAATTCTTCTTCAGAATAAACTTTCATTCCTTCCATCAATTCGACACATTCCTTTTCTACAAGAAATTGATATGCATAATGAGGTTTTCTCAAATCCTTTAATTTTCTCTTATTTGCCATAGTCTTCCAGTTTTCCGAATAAGCATTCCCCTCAAATCTTATTCTTCTTGTTCTCTTTGCATATTTTTTTACAATTTCCCATACTGCTTCTTTTAAATCCAATTTTTTTGTATTTTTCTTCAGGTCAATCAGTATTTTTTCCAAACCATAAGCTACAATAGTATTTAAAAATATTAAAGGAGGAGATAGGGACTGTGAACCTCCCGGTGATCTGAATTCAAACTTGTTCCCTGTAAAGGCTATTGGAGAAGTTCTATTTCTATCAGTTGTATCCATATCAATAGGTGGAAGATGTATGTTTTCGTGAAAGACTTTCTCCTTACTGGTTTTAAAGGATTTTGAATCATAAATTAATGAATCAAGAAAATCAGATAATTGTTTACCAAGAAATACGGATATAATTGCAGGAGGTGCTTCATCGATTCCCAATCTCAATTCATTGCCATCAGAAGTAACTACAGACATAAGCAGGTGACCGTACTGATTGATACCCTCTAAAAATGAGATCAACAGAAGAACAAAAATCATATCATATTTTTCAGATATCCCGGGCTTTAAAAGATTTTTTCCACTTTTAGTGGCAACAGACCAATTAAGATGTTTCCCGTTGCCATTTACTCCTTTAAATGGTTTTTCATAAAAAACAGCGACCAATCCGTTTTCTGCTGCTACTTTTCTCGTCATCTCCATGAGTAGATGATTGTGATCAACAGCAAGATTTGCACTTTCATAATACGGCGCCATTTCAAACTGATTCGGAGCTACTTCATTATGTCTTGTCTTTATCGGAATACCAAGTCTGTACAGTTCAATTTCAAGTTCCTGCATAAAATCAAGAACTTTTTTGTTCATAGAACCGAAATAATGTGCACCTGTAAGGTGTTCACATGGAGAATCCGCTCCTATCAAAGTTCTTCCCGTAACAAGTAAATCATATCTCTGCTCAAGTTTCTTCCTGTCGAGCAGGAAAAACTCCTGTTCTGCTCCGACAAAAACATCAACCTTTTCCCTGATATTAAAGAATTCAAGTAATTCTTCAACTTTACCTGTAATAACCTGTTCAGATTTTAACAGAGGAGTTTTACAGTCAAGAGGTAAACCATTAAAAGAGAGAAAAACAGATGGAATAGCGAGAGTATTGTTATATTTCCCTTCAAGTAAAAAAGCAGGACTCGATGGATCCCAGATAGTATATCCCCTTGCTTCAAATGTAGTCCTTCTCCCGCCTGAAGGGAAAGAAGAAGCATCCGGTTCACCTTTGATAAGTTCCTGTGCTGTAAAATTCTCAATTGTTTTAGTAGAAAGCTTTGTTATAAAAGCCTGATGTTTTTCTGCCGTCGAACCTGTATAAGGCTGAAACCAGTGTGCAAAATGAGTAGCACCCATAGAAAGAGCCCATTCTTTCATAGCCTGTGCTATAAATGGAGCAACCTCGGGATCAAGTGGCTTTCTATTCTCAATAGCACTTTGAAGCTGACTGAAAACATCTTTTGGGATCAAGTCTCTAATTTTCTCAAGATCAAAAACTAATTCACCAAAATAAGTAGAAACCAGCTTTTTTGAATATTTTTCTGGATTCAAAACACCTCCAAATCACTTTTATTTGACTAAACCTCTATTAAGGATATAATCTGGCAATAAGTAAAAATCAAGGAGGAATAAATATGAATGATGATTTTATTATAAGGGCAAAAAAATGGTTTTCCAATATTTTTGATGAAATTACAAAAGAGCAGGTTAAAAAAATGCTCGATGAAAATAATACAGAAGAACTAAAAGAGCGTTTTTCTGAGGATCTGAAATTTGGAACAGGCGGTATGAGAGGAAAAATGGGTGTCGGAACAAATAGAATGAATATCTATACAGTGGGTATAGCAACACAGGGTTTTGCAAAATACTTATTGGACAAAGACAGTAACAATCAAAGAAAAGGGATTGTAATAGCCCATGATCCAAGACATAATTCTACGCTTTTTGCAAAAAGAACCGCATGTGTACTTGCTGCTAATAATATTAAAACTTATATTTTTGACGGACCGAATCCAACACCTTTGCTAAGTTTTGCTGTCAGATACTTCGATGCTGCCGGAGGTATCGTTATCACAGCAAGTCATAATCCTCCTGAATACAACGGTTATAAAGCATATCTTGAAGACGGAGGACAACTTGTCTACCCTGAAGATGAAGTAATTTTAAATAATATTGAAAAAACTTCATATGAAGATGTCAAAACAATTGACGAGAAAACAGCTATTAAAAAAGATCTTATAATTACATGCAATAAGGATGTCGAAAGAGCTTATTTGGATGTACTGATGAAACCTTTAATATGTCCTGATATCTGCAAAAAATACGGACCAAACCTGAAAATTGTCTATTCACCTCTTCATGGTGCCGGTTACAAATTGACCCCTCAAGCACTTAATATGGCTGGTTTTACTGATATCACTCCTGTTGCCAAACAGGCAAAACCTAATGGTGACTTTCCAACCGTTACCTTTCCCAATCCTGAAGATCCTGAAGCCTGGAAACTGATAATTGAAACTTCAGAGAACATAAATGCCGACCTTGCGATTGCTAATGACCCTGATGCAGACAGAGTTGGAATAGCTGTTAAAGACAATAAAGGAAAATACATTCTTTTAAATGGAAATCAAACCGGAGCATTAATAGTTTATCACGTACTTTCAGGGTTGAAGTTGAATAATAAATTACCTGTAAATCCATATATAATTAAAACGATTGTCACATCGGAACTCTGGAGAAAAATTGCCGATAAATTCAATGTGAAAGTCTTCGATGTTCTGACAGGTTTCAAATACATTGGAGAGATGATCACCAGATACAATAAAGAAAAAGAAGAGAATAAAACAACTCTGACTTATATACTTGGTGGAGAAGAAAGCTATGGCTATATGATAGGTGACCATGTAAGAGATAAGGACGGTATCAATGCAGCTATTGTAATATCCGAAATTGCTGCCCTTGCATCCTCTGAAAACTCAAGCTTATATCAGAAACTACAGGATATTTATTTAGAATTCGGATTACATATCGAAAAACTAAAATCGTTTTATTTTGAAGGGATGCAGGGCAGAGCGACAATTGAGAATATAATGAAAAAGTTAAGAGATAATCCTCCTAAAGCTATCAACAACTCCACCCTGATTGAAAAAATAGATTATCTTAAAAAGGAAATAACAAATAATACAGGTAAAATCATTGGAAATATCGAGCTTCCAAAATCAAATGTTATATCCCTTCTTTTTGCTGATGGGACTAAAATAGTTGCAAGACCTTCAGGTACT
>CBDUTX010000140.1:0-6075 GCA_965370235.1 uncultured Desulfuromonadaceae bacterium
ACATCTCTTGTCTGTTCAATATTTTCAGGAAAGCGAATACATGATTCTCAATGTGGATTTCGTTTCATATCAACAGAAGTACTTAAAAATGTTAATCTTAAAACATCACGTTTTCAAACTGAAACTGAACTGATAATAAGAGCTGCAAGAAGTAATTATAAAATTAATGAAGCTGAAATTTCAACACTTTATGGTTCCGAAAGAAGTCATATCAATCCTGTTCTGGATACTTTGAGATTTTTGAAGCTTTTATGGGAGTTTATTTGTGAGAGTTAATTTTACAAAAAGGAAAACATATGAAAATTCTTCTGACAAATGATGATGGTCTTAATGCAATTGGGATAAAGATTATGTATGAGAATATTATGGATAAAGGGGATGTTTATATTGTAGCTCCTGAATTTGAACAAAGTGCAAGCAGTCATAGAATTACTCTGAGAAAACCGGTTTTTGTATCCAATCCACGAGATAAGGTCTATGCAGTATCAGGTTCTCCAACAGATTGTATCGTAATAGCTTTAAGAGCTAATCTTTGCCCAAAACCTGATCTGGTAATATCAGGTATCAATTCAGGTTTTAATATAGGAGAGGATATTCTTTATTCAGGAACTGTTGCAGCTGCGGTTGAAGCTTCATTGTCAGGAATTCCCTCAATATCAGTTTCAACAGAAAATACAACCGAGATAAAAGCTTATCAGAGAAGTGCCGAATACGTATGTGAATTAATTCCTTTTGTACTACAGTTAAAAGGTTTATGGAATCTCAATGTACCGAATATTGAACAATGTAAAGGTATGAAACTTGCACTTCTCGGACACAGAACTTATAATAAAAAAGTTAAGCCGAGATATGATCCATTTGGAAGACCGTATTACTGGCTGTCAGGGGATAGACCTTCATGGAAAGTAGATAAAAGAACCGATGTTACAATTCTGGAAGAAGGATATGCATCCTTGACACCTTTTAAATTTACTAATATAGAAGATATGATTTTATTTGATAAAATGAATATTAAGCTTGCCGAGGAAAAAAGATGAGAATGACCAGAGAAGAAATGGTCAGGGTGATAATGGAGAGTTATCAGCCTGTAAAAGATCCATTGGTTCTAAATGCAATGAGGACTGTTCAAAGGCATGAATTTGTTCCGAATGAATATGTTTCAAGGGCATATGAAGACACTCCCCTGCCTATCGATTGTGATCAGACTATCTCACAGCCGTGGATAGTAGCTAAAATGACAGAACTTTTGAAACCATCAAAAGGTATGGTGATACTTGAGATTGGAACCGGAAGCGGTTATCAGGCAGCTATATTAGCTGAAATTGTTGATAAGGTCTATACAATAGAAAGAATACCCAAATTAGCCGAGAATGCCGAAAGAAGATTAAAAAAACTTGGTTATAATAATGTTATAGTCAGAATTGGGGACGGATCGGTAGGCTGGCCAGAGATGTCTCCTTTTGACGGGATAATTGTCACTGCCGGTGCACCGGATATTCCTAATTCCCTTAAAGAACAATTAAAAGAAGGAGGTAGACTGGTTATTCCTGTTGGGAATTTAGATATTCAGGAACTTTGTTTTATAGTAAAAGAAGGTGATAACTTTAAAATATTTAAACATTCCGGATGTAGATTCGTTCCATTGATAGGAATCAGGGGATGGAGAGAAGGAGGTTAAAATGTGGTGGTTTGGTTCGATTGTGAGCTGGAGAGAAATAATTTATTTTGTAATATTATTAGCAGGATCTTTATGGGGTTTATACAGGTGGTTAAGCGTACCTAAAAATAAAAAAGAGCTCAAATATAAAAAATTATCTTATGGTTTTATTTTTCTGGGTTTTTTTATGGCTCTTCTGACCTTTATTTTTCATCTTGTAGGAGATGTTTCTGCTGCAAGAGCAGCAAATATTCAAGGACTTACAAATGCTCCTCCTATTCCGATATGGGGATCATTGAGAATTCTTGAGTGGTCATTTTTGATAACAGGTTCAGTAATAAGTTTTATTTTTAATATTTATGGTCAGAGAAATATTAAAATTAACGATGACGAAGTAGATGAAAATGAAAATTAAAAAGACAATTATTTTTCTCCGTGTAGATGAGTATGAAAAATGTATCGTTTTTGCTGAAAAAATACTTGATCTGGAACTATGGAAAGAAAAGGCAAATTGCAGGATATATATGTTCGACGATACATGTGGAATAGGTTATTGTAAAGCAGGAGGTGAAGACACATCATCTAATGGCTGTATGATTTCTCTTGTAACAGATGATGTTGACGGGTGCTATGAAATCCTTAAAGAAGCAAGTCTTGCAATGACCTCTCCGAAAAAGAATGAAAAATATGATATATATCATTTTTTTGCTTCTGATCCGGCTGGAAATACTTTTGAATTTATGAAATTTTTGTAATAATAATATTCTTTCGTTTTTTTCTCTGCTTTTCCTTTTTTATTACAGGGATTAATTTTGAATTTTCCGGATTGATACCACTATAGTAAATAACAGTTGATCTTGTCATCGGAGATGGTGTGAAATCCTGAACATTATTACTATAAATATTATTTTTTGATAAATAATGAGCAAGAGTATTTATATCTTTTTCAGTTTCTCCCGGATGAGATGTGATGAAATAGGGAACAAGTTCTACCCTGAAATTAAATTCCTTCTTTATCTTTTTAAATCTTTTTACAAATTCTGCAAATTCATCAGGTTTATATTTTTTCATAATTTCCAGTACATCTGAGCCTATGTGTTCCGGTGCAACTTTTAATATACCGCTTGAGTAGTTATCGAGTACATTGATCAGATTTTTATCATTTTTTAGTGAAAGGTCTAATCTCAGACCTGAACCAATACTGACTTTTTTAACTTTTTGGTGGAGAAGTATTTTTTCAAGCAATCCATAGTATCTTTCGTGATCAGTAATAAAACCCGGGCACCTGTCAGGGTATAAACATTCTCTCGCAGGTCCACAGCCATATTTCTGATCAAATTTACAGTAACTTCCATACATGTCAGCAGAAGGACCTCCGACATCAGTTATATGACCATGAAAAGATTTATTATTTATAATTTTATCAAGTTCAAGCAAGATGGAAGAACTTGATCGTGAAGTTATTATCTTCCCCTGATGAAGTTGGATCGAACAGAATGAACATGATCCTGCACATCCCCGATGTGATGTGATTGAATTAGCTATCATAGCAAACGCTGGAACTTCTTTAAATTTCCTATGAACAGCTCTTGTGAAAGGTAGGCTATATATGATATCCATTTCTTCTGTTGAAAGTGCGTCAGCAGGAGGATTGCAAATTACATATCTGGAATCCTGTTTTTGTGAAATGATTTTTCCGTAATGAGGATAGTGCTCATTTATGAACATTGAAAAAGCTTTTAAAAAAGCATCTTTACTTTTAATGATATCTTCATAACCGGGAATTTCGATCCCAAGGGGAGCAGAAGAAATGTAACATGTTCCTTTAATTCCTGTTCTGTCGAAGTCACATCCGTCTTTTGCAATTCTTTCGGAAATTTCAATTATCTGTTTTTCTCCCATCCCGAAAACAAGTAGATCGGCTTTAGAATCTGCAAGTATTGATTTCCTTATTTTATCGCTGTAGTAGTCATAGTGGACAATTCTTCTGAGGGATGCTTCAACTCCTCCAATGATAACAGGAATTCCTTTAAATATTTCTTTAACCCAGTTGGTATAAATTAATGTAGCTCTGTCAGGTCTTATTTTTTTACCATTATGTCTATTTGGATTACCAAATGATGAATATTTATCACTTGAACGGATTTTTCTATTTGCAGTATAGTTTGAAATTATTGAATCAACATTTCCTGCCGATATACCTATAAAAAGATCAGGTCTTGGAAAGGCGAGTAAGTCGTTTTTTGTAGGCTGGGAAGCGATGGCTACATTAAATCCTTTTGAAGACAACAACCTCGCTATCAGTGATGTACCAAAAGCCGGGTGATCAATATATGCATCACCCGATAGAAGAAGTATATCAAAACTGTTTTTGTAATATTGTTTTACTTCATAACCCGTCGCGGGTAGTATCATTTTTTTTGCATAAATGGTGCAAGCAGACCTGCAAGTCCCTGTACTTGTCTCGTTTGAAGGAATATCTTACCAGGTCCGGTATATCGGCATACCATTCCTTCACCTGAAGCAAAAGATGAAAAAAGTCCTTTTGCTGCTTTTTCAAGTTTATAAGGTACATTTGAATCAAAAGCAACAATATGACCGTTATCAACAATATATTCCTCATCAGGAGCAAGATTAACTTCATGAATTGCACCAAAACTTGAAATAAATAATTGTCCTGACCCTGAAACCTGCATCATAAATAAACCTTCTTTGGAGAAAAAGCTTTTCCCACCTGTGAATTTAGTGTCAACTTTAAGATCAGGGGATGATGCAAGATAAGAACCTGATTGAACCATAAAAGACTGATCGTTAAGTTCTAATACTGTAATGTCTCCAACACCGGTAGGAGCTAATATAACCTCACCTGGATTGTCATGGGCTGTAAAGCTTGTTACGAAAAAGCTTTCACCTGTCAATGATCTTGAAGCAGCTTTTAAAAAACCACCGAGCCCTTTTTTACCTCCACCCATTTCAGATTTTATTTCAATGTTTGGACTCATGCTGACCATAGCACCTGACTCTGCTTTTATACTCTCACCAGATTGGAGTATAATCTTTACAACAGAGTAACTCGGTCTGTATAGTACTTCAAAATTCATTCATTCCTCCTTTTTTAAACCAAATTCATTTAACCAAAACCCGACATCAATATTTAAGATATCTTTGCTGTATTTTGCCACTCTTTTTTGTTTTTTTAAAGGGATATCTTTTATTGAAGCTCTGATTTCTGCTCCAAGTTTTCTACAGTTTTCAGCTAAAATCTTATCTTCGGTTAAAACCAAACATTCTTTAGATTTATATTTGTTTTTCAGCAGGTAAATTATCATATCATCTGCTGAACTGTCTTCAGATGAAAAATAAATTTCTAGTCCATGTATATATTCGTAAGTATTTGTCGAGCCATTACCATCAAATATGATAACAGGATGATAATTGCATTTGTATGAAATCAATTTGATTTGTTCAATCAATATTTTTCTTTCATTTTCATCTGAAATATTTATAGGGATTTTCCTACCTATTAAATTATATCCGTCGACGAGTAATATTTTCATTTTATATTTTTTGAATAAATTTTATTATTGTATACTTTAAAAATAAATCAAATATTGCAGGGAATATAGAAAAATTTTAAGAATATTTAAATAATATTATTTAAATTAATAAAAACAGCTACAAGTTGCAAGGAAAAAATAAAACAGTTACAAATTGCAAGGAAGAAATAAAACAGTTACAAGTTACAAGTTGCAAGGAAAAAATAAAACAGTTACAAGTTGCATTGAAATGACTATTATAAAACAACCTATTAACGGAATATTGGATCTTCATACATTTCAACCCGGAGAAGTAAAAAATCTGGTAAGTGATTATATAAAACTCTGCCGAGAAAAGGATATTTTACTTGTAAGAATAATCCATGGAAAAGGGAAAGGTATCTTAATGAGCATAGTGCACAGTGTTCTTAGGAGGTTGCCTGAAGTTGAATCTTTCCAACAGGCTGAAGATGGGGGAGGTAATTGGGGTGCTACGGTGGTGAAGTTAAAGACAATGAACAATGATCAATGAACAATGAACAATTATCAATGTACATCCCCACACCACCAAATAATTATTTATCCACTAATTACACGAATCCCAAAATCCCACCAAATCCAATATAAGAATTATTACACAGATCATCAAAGCTTGTTTGAAATATTGTGAAACCCAACATAGCTACCTGAGGGAAGTTGTAGCAATGCTGGATAAGCACTTGCCTGCGGCAAGCAGGCAGATAATAAAAAAGATGATAAAATCTTTTTACTTCGTAAAAATATTTTATCAGTTTGAATGATTAACACAGAAAATAAGGAGCAATGAAGAATTGAATAGGGAATGCAGCAGTGGATATGTAACAACATATTCTTGATATTTTA
>CBDUTX010000141.1:0-6054 GCA_965370235.1 uncultured Desulfuromonadaceae bacterium
TATTAAGTTTTGCAATATTTATTTTTTTGTTTTTTGTTTTTGCTAAAATCAATGCTCTATTAAAAATTTCTTCAGCTTTATCAAATTCACCCAGGTGTTTATATATTTCACCCTGCTTGGTTAAATATTCAATTTCAAAATTATTATTATCTCCTGATAATTTTAATACTTTATTATATAGAGATATTGCTTTTTCATTTGAATATCTATTCTTTGCCATATCCCCTGCTTTTGCACAATATATTAATGCTTTTTGAGAAATATCTGCTGAAAAATAATGATCAGCAAGTTTTTCAATTATTTCTTCCCGATTACTTAAAAATTTTTTATCATCCAAATCTTTTTCTAACTTTTTAGCTATAATAAGATGATATTTTTTTTTCTTTTCTTTTTCTATTCTGTCTAATAATGTTTTCCAAATTAAACTGTGATAGAATTTATATATATCAATATTTTCATCATAATCTATTAAATTTAAAGTTCTGCTTTCTTCTAACGAATTCAATATTACTGTTTCTTCGTAATTGAAAATATGCTTTAGTAAATTAATATTGAAGGTTTCTCCTATAATTGATGCTGCTAATAATATTTCTCTTGAATTTGGACTTAAATGATTCAGATGATTGTTTATTGCAACTTCTACTGTTTTTGATTTAAATTGATAAATATCTTCAATATTTAATTTTAAATAATTTTTTTCAATTTTTAATTTATTATTGTTAATTAAATATTGTAATAATTCTCTAATATAAAATGGATTACCTTTTGTGATTTTTTCAATTTCCTCAATAATTATCGGATCAATATTTGTAACAAATATTGAAACAAGCATTTCAGATATTTCATTTTTTGAAAATGGTTTTAAAGATATGATTTCGGTTGAACAATCTTGTCTGATTTTATTTATAGTGTTTTTCAAATATTTACTTTCATCTCTATAAGTTGAAACAAATAAAACATTATTTTTAGAAAGATTTCTTGTAGCATAAGACAGCCATCTGACAACAGGCTCTTCAACTAATTGAAAATCGTCAAATAAAATAACTATTCCCTTATGTGAAATATTGCTTTTAGTTAAATAAATAAAATAATTTTTTATAAGATTAGTAATGCTTCTGAAAAGTCTTATTTCTGATTCTGAATTTGATAAAGGCTGTAACTTTTCAATCTTTTTTAAAACTTCAAGATCTTTTAATTCCGGTACTATTTCAACAAGATCCCATGAAAATTTTCCCATTACTTTTATTAATTCAACTGTTGAAATGTTTTTAAATAAATCGATTATTTTTAAAATTAAATCTTTTAAAGGTGCATAGATTAATTTATTTTCTTTACATTGAATATCAATAATTGGAATCTGTTCAAGTTCAAGAAAAAATTTAAACTCTTCCAATAACCTGGTTTTTCCTATCCCTGATTCACCTTGAATAAAAACTATTTTCTCTTTATTTTCAGTAGTTTCCTTATAACACTTTTTAAGTATTTTTAATTCTTCCTTTCTTCCAGTAAAAATTGTTGGAAGTATATATTTTTTTGTTTCATCAAATTTAATATCAATCTTTTCTTTTGCAGGAATTTTTTTTAAAGCTTTAATAAGTTCCTTTGTTGAATTATATCTTTTCTCAGGATTCTTTTCTAAAAGCTTTAATACAATTTCCTCTACTTCTGTTGGTAGATCAACTATAAACTTTTTTGGAGATATTACTGAAGATTTTAGATGTGCCAAAGCAATTTCAGTATAACTTATTCCTCTGAAAGGAACCTCTCCTGTAATTAATTCATATATAATAATTCCTAGTGAATAAAGGTCGCTTCTTAAATCAATCTTACTTGCATTTATACATTGTTCCGGAGATGAGTATTTAATTGTTCCTAAATAAGTTCCCTCGATAGTTGCTTCAAGACTATCAATTGATTTTATAAAATCAAAATCTGTAATCTTAATAATATTATCTTTTGAGATAAGTATATTTGAAGGTTTCAGATCTCTGTGTATAAGGTTATTTCTATGAAGAGCATTTAATCCATTACATATTTGAATAATTAAAGGAATTACAGAAAATAAATCATCACCCATAGTTATTTTTTTAATTGAAGAAAGATTTTTACCTTCAATATATTCCATCACATACCCAGCCATAGTTTCTGTTTCAATTAACTCAATCATTTTAACACAGTTAACATGAGAAATTTTAGAAGTTGAAATATAGCTTCTTTTAAATCTTCTTTTGTCTATATCATTGAAAAGATTTTGATTAATTATTTTTAAAGCTGCAATTTCACCGGTGTTTTTATGTTTAACTCTAAAAACACTTGAAAAAGGTCTTTCTGAAATTTTTTCAATAATATTCCAAATTAAATTATCCATATTTATTTTTATTAAAATTCATACGTCTTGTCAAGTAAAAATTATTTATTTTGTTATACTTTATTACAATTGTAATAAAATATGACAATTAAATTATGAAGTTTATAAAGATATTAAATAAATTGTAATATTATATTACAATACTATCCATACAGGCAATTTTATTTATGTCTCTTTATCTTGCAGCATACACATAATATTTTGGTAAATATTAGATTTGGCATGATAATTGCTGATTATAATAAGAGAAGTTTTATTAATAGAAGTGTTGATTGTTTAAAAAATAAATTTAAAAAAGGAGAAGTAAAATGTTTAAAAGAATGAGTAAGGTAATTGTATTAGTAGTAGTGTTTTTATCTATTACTATAAACCTTTTTGCAGGATGGACTCAGACTTTTGGGGGAGATTCGGTAGATATAGGACATTCAGTCCGGCAGACGACCGATGGGGGGTATATTATAACCGGAGAAACTTCTTCTTATGGAGCAGGTTATCAAGATCTCTATCTAATCAAGACCAATAGTAATGGTGATACCCTTTGGACTCGGATTTTCGGAGGAAGTGGTTCTGATATAGGATACTCAGTCCGGCAGACAACCGATGGGGGATATATTATTACTGGTATGACTCCTATGTCTGGGCTCTGTGTCTATCTAATCAAAACTAATAGTAATGGAGATAGTCTTTGGACCAGGACTTTTGGGGGAGCTAATCCTGATTGCGGGTATTCAGTCCAACAGACAACCGATGGGGGGTATATTATTTTAGGTTCTACACGGTCTTATGGAGCAGGTTCTGCTGATGTCTATCTGATCAAAACCAATAGTAATGGGGATAGTCTCTGGACCAGGACTTACGGGGGAACTTCTTATGATTGTGGACATTCAGTCCGGCAGACAAGTGATGGTGGATATATCATTGCTGGAGAGACTTCTTCTTATGGAGCAGGTTCTTCTGATTTTTATCTGATCAAAACAGATGGCAATGGAGATAGTCTTTGGACCAGGACTTTCGGGGGAATTAGTGATGATAAGGGATATTCAGTCCAACAGACGATCGATGGTGGATATATTGTTGCAGGTTATACTTATTCATTTGGAACAAGTTCTTATGATGTCTATCTGATCAAGACCAAAAGCAATGGAGATAGTCTTTGGACAAGGACTTTCGGGGGAAATGATTCTGAAAGGGGATATTCAGTCCAGCAGACAACCGATGGAGGTTATATTATTACTGGTTGGACTGAATCGTATGGAGCAGGTTATTCTGATGTCTATCTAATTAATACCAATAGCAACGGAGATAGTCTTTGGACCAGGACTTTCGGAGGAACTGATGATGATAAGGGATATTCAATCCAGCAGACAACCGACGGTGGATATATTATTTCCGGTGAAACATGGTCTTATGGAGCAGATAGTTCTGATGTTTATCTAATCAAGACAGATGCAAATGGAGTGGTAGTTGAAGAGACAATAATATCAACACCTTCAAACTTTTCTTATTGTATAAATCAAATATCAAATAAAAATATATCTATACAATTTTCTTTACCACAAAGTGACAGAGTAGAGATTAATATCTATGATGCATCAGGAAGATATATTTCAACTCCAATATCAGGGAATTATCAAGCAGGTGTTTATAGAGTTAGTTTTAAAACAGATATCAAGGGTGTCTATTTCTTTAATCTAATAACAGATAGAATTTCTGAAAATGGAAAATTTATTATTTTCTAAAAGAAAATAAACCATGAATTTAAACTTAAAACAGAGGAGGAATTATGAAGAAAGTAATTATATTATTTTTGCTGACAGTGTTTTTTCTTTCATTGAATGCTTCGGATGAAAATATCTTAGCAGGCATGTATTATCAAGGAGAACAGGAAGTAGAAACTCAGCAAGTACAAATACCTGCAGATTTCAATTATGAAACTGCAAATCAAGAACTTTTGAAGGCAAGAGAGGAAGGAAATATTGAACAAGTAAATCTTATATCTTTGCAAATTAATGCCTATTGGCTTGAAAACAGGGTTGAAAGTTTTGACCCGACAACTCAAGGGACAGGTAGTAGTAATGGAAGTATAATGTATCGGAATAATGAAGAGAATTTAACAAATTCACCTTCAATTCCCTATTGGTTTGATGATGTGAGAATCGATCCGAGAAATGGTATTAGAGAAACCAGTTTAGCATCATTAAGTAATGGAGACATTTATTGTATTTCAAGATATTTTGATGGAAACTGGAATATATTGATAAGAAGATCCGTTAATGGAGGAGTTACATGGACTACATTTTGGGATATCAACTTCGGCACTAATACAGTTTACGAACCGAGAATAGTAGAATGTCATGATTCTTTGATCATATCTTATATAGTACGTAATGGAACAGATCACTGGATTTGGACAATTCTCTCTGCTCCAGGTAATGTTATTAACTATGTTTGTCAGGGATCACCTACAGGTATTATTGATGGAAAAATTTCAGATTTCAGAATTTGTACAGAGAGTTCGAATTATGTTTTTATCTATGCTACCTGGACCGAGAGATATGGCACAGTTGACAGTACACGTGTAATGTTTGCAAGATCACATAATACTGATATATCAACCTGGGAATTTGGACCGAATATACTTGGATGGACATTAGGTAGTTCTGCCTACTATATTGGAACAAGGATTGCTAATGGACAGGGTGCTAAACTCTGGATAGTTGCCCATTGTCATCGAGATAATCCAGCATGGGATGATAATATAATGGGTTGGTATTCAAGTGATTTTGGTTCATCATGGAATGTTGATAACATAACTTCTCCTAATAATGGAATTGATGAATATCAACCTTCAATTGCAGGCTCTCATACAAATAATAACTGGGTATTACTGACAACTGTTTCAGATCCTGGATATACTTATAAAAGAATTCGAAATTACTATTCAACTAATAATGGGACAACCTGGACAGATGCAGGATGGATGTATCAAGGTGTAAATTATCGACCCGATGTCTGGGTTGATGACAACAGCACTGCATTTTTTGGAGCTTCGAGAAGAGATATAACAGCAGATGAGGAAATAATATATAAAAGAGGGAATATTTCAAATCCATTTTCTTGGTCTAGTTCTATTGTTATTAATGATGATATTTCCAATTTAAGTAATTCTTATGGTCCTTCAGTTGCATATAACTATGCATCAGGAGATGCAATAATTGCATGGACAAATTTTAATAGTTCAAACTATAGTATATGGTTTGATGATGAGAGCTGGAGCACTGGTGTTGAAGAAACACCTGTTGAAGTTTCAGGCGGAATGATTGTACTTTCACCAAATCCCTCAAAGGATTTTGCAACACTTTCTTATTCTGTCATTAATGAAGGACCTGTGAATATATCGATATACGATGCTTCCGGTAGAATGGTTGAGAACCTTGTAAATGCAGTAAAACAGACAGGACAGCACAGTCTTACGATAGATAATGAAAATCTGACAAGTGGGTTCTATATTATACGCATTCTAACTCCAGAAGGTGTGAATACTGAGAATATGAGAGTTATTAAGTAAATAATATAATTTCTAAATAAACTTTAAGGGGATGATTTAATCCCCTTTTTTTTCTTTTTTTAAATTTATTTTTTCTGTTATACTTTATTACAATTGTAATAAAACGTGACAATTAAAT
>CBDUTX010000142.1:0-6022 GCA_965370235.1 uncultured Desulfuromonadaceae bacterium
TGAACGAATTGATGAATTTGAAATTGAAAATTGGGTTGATCAGTGAAACTAAACATAACAGCGATTAGCCGGATTTTCTATTATTTACAAAATGGTAAATGAAATCGTAGAAAAATTTAATATAAAATATAAGGATTAAGGAAAATGAATGATATTTTGACAATTATTCTATTTGCCAGTGCTGCCGGTCTTCCAATTATAATTGGAGGTTCTGTTTCAAGTATCTTTCAGGCAAAGCAAATAGTTCTGAAATCAGAAATAAATCACTGGGTTGTTGCATTTGGAGGTGGTGCATTAGTTTCGGCAATTGCATTTGCATTAATTCCTAAAGCTATTCCAATTCTTTCAACTATTGAATTGTCAATCATATTCCTAAGTGGAACAATCACATTTATGATAATTGATATTCTGATTGCCAGAATGGGTACTTCTCTTGCACAGGCATTCTCAATGATGATGGATTTTCTTCCTGAAGCTCTTGCCCTTGGAGCTTCATTTGCTCATAATCATAATTTTGGTTTGTTATTGGCAATCTTTATCGGATTACAGAATTTACCGGAGGGTTTTAATTCATATATTGAATTGAGAAGGAAGATGAGAAAAAAACAAACATTATTGTTAATGTTTGGACTTAGTTTTGCCGGAATAATTGCAGCACTTACAGGAAAATTTTTATTAAGTAACAATGAAAAACTAATAGCTGTAATTATGTTATTTGCTGCTGGAGGAATTATTTACCTGGTATTTCAGGATATTGCACCTTTATCAAAGAAAAAAAATGACTGGATTCCTGCAACAGGAGCAAGTATCGGATTTCTAATCGGTATGATTGGTACAAAATTATTAATATAATTATTCAATTTATGTAATTTGTTTTTGAGTTCTATAGAAAAGAATTTGTAGAAAAAATTGCATGCAATACTCTGCTTCATTTATGTTTCACTCAAATCACCTGTATTAACTTTGCATAGCCTTGACCGTTATGAGACATAGAATTTAGTAAATATTTGACATTAAAAAATTCTTAATTATAATATATATATGAAGATAAGAGTAATTACTGAATATGACTCAGAAACTAAAAGTTATTCTGCATATTGTCCTGAACTCCCTGGATGCAATAGTGCCGGATATACTGAAGAAGAGGTATTGAATAATATTCGAGAAGCAATTGAACTTTATCTTGAACCTGACAATATTCCTGTAAAGAATAAACATATTCATGAAATTGTTGTATAATGCCAATTCGACTTACTGCTTCTCAAGTTGAAAAGATTTTAAAATCCAATAATTTTATTTTCATTTCTCAGAAAGGGTCTCATAAAAAATGGAAAAACCTCAAAACAGGAAAGCAAGTAATTGTTCCTTTTCATAAAGGAAAATTACTACCAATAGGGACTTTACATAGTATAATAAATGGCAGTGGTCTTTCTAAATCTGATTTTGGATTTTAAATACTTGAATTGCTATGCTCGTATATCTGTGTATATGAGGTTTCATTTCCTTTATGTTGTTTCATAAAAAATGCTATTATGATGGATGAGTAACTTTGAATCATTGATGAATGTTAATAATATTTAACTAGAATCAAATTATTATGGCACATATCAATATTGAAATAAAAGCAAAATCAAATAATCAAGATATAATTAGAGAAATCTTAAAATCAAAAAATGCCAAGTTTAAAGGTGTTGATCATCAGATTGATACTTACTTTAAAGTAAATTTTGGCAGGTTAAAATTAAGAGAAGGAAAAATTGAAAATCATCTCATCCATTATCAAAGGGAAAATAAAGAAGGACCAAAACAATCGGATGTAATTTTATTTAAGTCTGACCCTAAATCTTCTTTGAAAGAAATTTTAACAAAAGCATTAGGTGTTTTAATTGTGGTTATCAAAAAAAGAGAAATATATTTTATCGATAATGTAAAATTTCATATTGATTTAGTTGAAGATTTAGGTACATTTGTTGAAATCGAAGCCATTGATTATGATGTAAATATTGGTAAAGTTAAGTTACTGGAACAATGTCAATTTTTCCTTGATTTATTTAAGATCTCTCAAGAAAATTTGATTTCAGTTTCTTATAGTGATTTGTTATTGCAGAAGTAAAGGGCTGATTAACTCAAAGGAGGGATAAAATGCCAAATATCTTTATAATTATGGGAGATAGGAATACAAGAAAGTCAGCAACCATCAGAGCCTTAACTGGAGTGTTTCATGGAGGAGTTTATAAAGTAGCAACTAAGGAAAGAGATATTGATGTTTTTGTCCAAATATCCTCTTTTCAAGAATCAAAAATGTCATCTCAAGATTTTATTGGAAAAGTTAATGAAAACAACTATTCAAATGTTTTAGTAGCATTATGGGTTTCTAAAGGTAATAAACAACCTAACGGATTTACTTATATCCAAGACTTCCTTGATGCAAGCTATAATATACAACAGATTGTAGTTCTTGGGACAAATAATTTACCATACGATTTACCTAAGAACACACCCAACCCTAACTATATCCACAATTCACAAAATCTACCTGCCAATCGGATAGCTTCTCGGATTAGAAGATGGTGGCAATGGTTGTAAAAATAAGAACTTTTCCTAATAAAGCATATATAGCTCACTTTGTTTGCCAAAATTTCATCTTCGACAAGCTTCGTATGTCCATATAATGTCATACACAAGTAAGTTTAATTTTTTGGAAAAATAAAAAGGGAATTATCTCTATTTTTAGAATAGACAAGAAACTCTATTAGCATAACTTTATGACATTTAACAGACTTGTATTTAACAAATAATACAAAGCAAAAGAACACATACTAATCCTAAAATCAAACCAGTAATACCTACTTTTAAATTTTGTCTAATCTGTGCTGCAGGTATTAATTCTTCTACAGAAATATAAACCATAAAACCTGTTGCAACCACAAGAGTCATTCCTAATAGAGATGGTGACATCCCTCTTAAAAAATAATAACCAAGAATAAATCCTAATAACTCAAATAATATTGTTACTGTTACTATGGCAAAAGATTTCATTTTCTTTTTAGTTAAAGCATATAAAGGAACAATTGTTGCTATGTTTTCAGGTACATTCTGGGCTGCAATTCCTAATGCGATTATAATTCCTAAAGCAGGTTCTAAAGCAAAACCAACACCAATTGCCAATCCTTCCGGGATATTATGCAAAGCCATTCCAACAACAAGCATGGTGACACTTCTTTTAACAGATGGCTTCTCTTTTTTCATTAACTCTGGGTTTATGTGAGGTAGAGTTTTATCAACTACCCACATCAGTCCCATTCCAAGAAAAAAAGAAGATGCAACAAGATAAAAAGGAGTAATTTTCATAGCTTCAGGTATTAACTCAAAAAATGAAATTCCAATCATCATTGAAGCAGCAAATGCCAAAGAGCCATATAATACTACTCTTTTTGGTTTCTTTATTAATCCAAACAGACAACCAAAAGTTTGTCCAACAAAAATTAATAATATTATTAAAAATAGATTATCCATTTTATTTATTCAACAATCTTGGTATAAACATTCCTGATTTTTTTTTATATTCAAGATATTTTTCTTGATGTAATTCTATCATTTGTTTTTCTTCTATCTTGCAGACAAAATAAAAATCCTCCAACAGCCAAATGTTTTAACGTTTATTAAATGTTAAATGCAACTAACATTTAATAAACTATAGCATTTCCTTTTAGAATATACAATAGTTTTTTTCCTTATTATTTAATAGAAAGTTTTAGAACTTGAGAGAATTTTTTTACTCGAATTTTCTGTCCAACGATTATGACCGGTTGTCTATTCACTGTTGCTAAGATAGAATAAATCATTAGACATGAATACAATAAACAGATTTTGCATACTCGCCGGAATGTTAGGTAAAATATAGTTATTTATAATTTAAAAGGAGTTTCTATTTATGAAATCAAAAAAATTCTCTGTAATTTTTATATTTGGAATTAGTATTTTTGTAACAAATATTTATTCTATGAGACCTCTTCAGCATTATCCGTGTACACCTTCAGATTTTGGAATCCTTTACAGAGAAGTTTCTTTTGAGACAGATGATGGGCTCATTCTGAAAGGATGGCTTTATCCACCTCAGGATACTGCAGGAATTTCTAATGATCTTATAGGGAAAATGATAGTTGTACCAGAAAGTCTTAAACGAGAGATGAGGGAGTATAACTATGTCGGGGGACCTCAACCCACCATAATTATATGTGATGGCGATGCGGGAAACATGGTTTTTTCAATATTCTATGCTTATCACTATTTTACAAAAGGTTATAGTGTTTTTACATTTGACTGGAGGGGATTCGGTGAAAGCGATACATGGGATATCGCTGAAGACAATCTTTTTTGTACGGAATTCCTAACTGATTATGCTGCTGCTATTAACTTTGTAAAAAACGAACCAGAGGTTGATCCTGAGAAAATAGGCTTAATGGGGTTTTCTACAGGAGCCTACCTCTCCTTTGCTATGATTGCAGCAAGAGATGATATTTCAGCATATGTTGGAAGAGCACTAATTTCTTCATTTGATGATTTAGTTGAGAATCTGCAAAAGGTCAGTCCAGATAGGAATTTTGTAGCTCCGGAAGAATACCCCGATAGCCTTCTCCCTATACAAGCAGCAGATAAAGTAAGTACACCGGTATTTTTGATTGTCGGTGAAAAAGATGATAGAACTCCGGTTTGGATGTCAGAGAATGTTTACGAGAAACTAATAGGACCTAAAGAACTGTGGATTGTTCCCGGAGCAGAACATGGTGGGATAAAAGGACCTGAAATGATAACCTATCCCGAGTTTTTTGTGGAAACATTATCATTTTTTGATAAGTATTTGAAATGATGTAAGTGGCTATATTATATTATGAAAATTCGATCAATAACCGCGAATGAAATTGAAGCATTTGCAATGATAACACATAGCAAACTTAAACAAACTTTGATCAACATGTGGAAGGATAATGAAAGTTATCCTGAGTGGTGCTTTGTTGTAGAGGAAAAGGGTGAATTCATCGCAAGTGTTGCATACTGGGGATTTATTTCAAGTCCTAATGAAATTAAGATAATGGGATTACATTTACCATGGAAAAATGATTATCTATCAATTGGCACAGAGTTATTACTGGAAAGTTTCAAACAAATGCAGGCTAAAGGTGCAACTAATGTTGAAGTACGTCTTTATTCGGATTCAACAACATTTTTGGAAAAATGTGTAGAATTATTCAAACAGGTTGGATTTGATTTAATACAAGAAAAGCAGAGTTATGTTTTAGAGCAGATGAATGAACCGATAAATATTCCAGACAAACTCATTTTCCAAACATTGTCCGAGATTAGCAATGAAACTTTTATTGATGCCATTAAGCAGGTTACAGTAGGAACACTTGACAGTGAAGATTATCTTGAATTAAAGAATTTAGGAGCAGAGAAAGCTGCTCTTAATTATTTTAATATTCTAAAAGATATTGATTACAAACCAATATGGTGGCACCTTGCATATAAATCTGATGGAACACTAGTTGGTCTTGTAGTTCCACAGAAATTCAGCAATGAAGAGGGAGCAATCAATTACATTGGGGTAGTGCCAGATCATCGTGGTCATGGTTATGTACACGATTTACTTGCAAAAGGCACTTCGATATTGAAGATTGACGGAATTAAACATATCATAGCTGATATTGATGTTGATAATATTCCAATGGCAAATGCCCTATCTCGTGCCGGGTATATGAAAGAACAAACAATGTGGGTTTATAAAATTGAATTAAAAAAGCAGATGTAAAGTATATATAACAAGCACTAAATTTCCTTCTCGCATTTTATATACTTTGAATGTAGTGTATAAAAACTAAAAATAATTTAGGATATTTGGTATGAGAAATATTGCTCTAAAATTTTTTACAATATCTTTTGTATTGTTAATTATATTGTTGGTAACAGGCTATGATCAGTCAAATGTAACGGATGAGCATGGTATTAATAACTCAAAAATTAA
>CBDUTX010000143.1:0-5992 GCA_965370235.1 uncultured Desulfuromonadaceae bacterium
GTCCACTCCGTCTATTAAACCTCATATTTCATTTAAATCCTGATTTATTTCTACAGAAATATCCTCCCTTGAAGTATCAGACAATAAATTTTGAAGTTCAGGAAGAAGAACATGCATCTTATCAAGATATTCTTCTACTTCTTCTAAAGCATCCTTACCTTTTGTCATCCAGATTTTAATGGAATCTTCATCTGTGAAAGAATCTTTTTTTTCACTGCAGAAAAGAGCATAATTTACTGCATCAAGGAAATTTGCATAGTAGAGCACAAAATTATTTTTTAAAGTATCATTTCCTGATACCAGATTTAAAATCACATGGTAATCTTTTACGGACTTTTTCCAAAAATCATCTACTCCTTTCTCCCTGACAATCAGAATAAAAGAAGAATAATTTTCAACCCTGTTAAATACCGAATCAAACCTTAACAATGTTTCCTCGCAAACTTCTAATATATGATGGTTTTTTTCTGATCTTTCAGGAAGAACCCAGGTTGAGTCAAAAGTTACATCATCATTAGTTGTGTTAGTAGAACATTGAATAAAACACAATAAAAACATTATAAGAAAAATAAAGTTTTTAAATTTCTTAATATCTAAAGAGAAAAAAAAATTCATAATTAACATAAAAATAATCCATTGACATCACTCCTGTCAACAATTTGTATTTATAATATTTTTATTGAAGTTATAATTATTATTGACATCATATCTGAAAAAAAATAAAATTATAAAATAAAAATTTAAAAAGGGCGATTAGCTCAGTGGTTAGAGTGCTTGCTTGACATGCAAGAAGTCACAGGTTCAAATCCCGTATCGCCCACCATATTAAAACACGGCGGTGATACCGCCGTGTTTTCAATAATATCATTAAGGAGATATTGTTATGAAAGCTTATGAATTGCTCAACAGAAAAGATGGATTTTCTGTTGTATGCAACGGTAAAATCTTAGACCTCGACGAAGAAGTATCTGATCCGGATATCTGTGAAGTACTTGACTTTGAAGATGAGAAAGCTCGTGAAGTTTACTGGCATACAAGTGCACATATATTAGCACAGGCTGTTCTCCGCCTTTTTCCTGGAACACAGTTGGGAATTGGTCCAGCTATATCAGAAGGTTTCTATTATGATTTTATCCCACCGAAGCCATTTACTCCTGAAGATCTTATAAAAATTGAAAAAGAAATGAAAAAAATTATCAATGAAGATTACAGAATATATCGTAAAGAAATGAAAAAAGAAGAATCAATCGATTTTTTAAAAGAAAGTAATCAGAATTTAAAAATTGAATTGATCGACGAAATCGAAGAACCGCTAAGTTTCTATTTTCAAAATGGATTCTCAGATATGTGCAAAGGACCTCACCTGAGGTCAACAGGTTATGTAAAATCCATAAAACTTCTCTCTGTTGCAGCAGCCTATTGGAGGGGTGATGAAAATAACACATCAATGCAGAGAATCTATGGAATTTCATTCACATCAGATGAAAAATTAAATGAATACCTTGAAATGCTCGAAGAAGCAAAAAAGAGAGATCATCGAAAAATCGGAAAGAAGTTAAAAATATTCAATCTGCATGAAAAGGCTGGTGCAGGTTTGATATACTGGCATGAAGCAGGAACTGTTGTCAGAGAAGAAATTGAAAATCTCTGGAAAAGAGAACATAAGAGAAGAGGATACAATTTTGTAATAACTCCACACATTGCAAAATCAGAACTTTGGAACATTTCTGGGCATCTAAATTATTACAAGGAGAATATGTATCTTTTAGAAGATGATGAATATGTTCTTAAACCTATGAACTGTCCCGAACATATTTTGATTTTTAATAGTGAACAGAGAAGCTATAAAGACCTACCATATAAAATGGCAGAGTTGGGAACTGTCTATCGTAAAGAACGCTCAGGTGTTCTTCATGGCATGTTAAGGGTCAGAGGATTTACTCAGGATGATGCACATATCTTCTGTACTCCGGAACAGTTAGAGGATGAAATCGTTGGTGTTCTGGATCTTGTATTAGGTTGGATAAATAGATTTGGTTACGAAAAATACAAAGTAGATCTAAGTTTAAGAGATATAAAATTCAAAGAAAAATATGCCGGATCTGAGGAGAGCTGGATAAAAGCTGAAAAAGCTCTTGTAGCTGCCCTTGAAAAAAGAGATATGACTTATCGTAGAATGGAAGGAGAAGCTGTATTCTACGGACCAAAAATTGATTTCCAATTAACTGATGCAATCGGCAGAACCTGGCAGGGATCAACAATCCAGGTTGATTTTAATCTTCCCGAACGCTTTAATTTGAAATACATCGGTCCGGACGGAAAAGAGAATATGGTTATAATGATTCACAGAGCTATAATGGGTTCTGTTGAACGATTTGTAGGAGGATTAATCGAGCATTTCTCTGGAAATCTTCCATTCTGGCTTGCTCCTGAGCAAGTACGAATTTTACCTATAACTGATGAACAGCATGAATTTTGTGATAAAATTGAAAATATATTACTTGACTCTGAGGTAAGATGCACAGTAGATAAAAGAAGTGAAAAAATTGGGTTTAAAATAAGAGATGCTGAAATATCACATATCCCCTTTATGGGAATAATAGGAAAAAGAGAACAGGGGTCAAATTCTGTTTCTTTGCGTATTCACAGTAAAGGTGATAGAGGTAGTATCAGTATTGATTCATTATTGAATTTATGTAAAGAAAAAATATATGATGGTAGAAAACCGTTATAGTAAAGGAGGATTGTATTAAAAAAAACTATCATCTGAAAGTCAAAAGAGATTTTACTCCAGTCAATTTCAAAATTCGTAACCCTGAAGTAAGGGTTATTGATGAAAATGGAAAGAACATGGGTGTTTTAGAAACAAAAAGTGCTGTTGAAATAGCTTTTGACAGAGGATATGATCTCGTCCTCATTTCAAAAAATGCAAATCCTCCGGTCTGTAAAATTATGGACTATGGGAAATTTAAATATCATGAAAGAAAAAAATTAAAAGAAGCACAGCACAAACAGACTATGATCAAGATCAAAGAATTGAGAATGAGACCGAGAATTGATGAACATGATTATAATGTCAAACTTGATAAAGCAAGAAGTTTTCTAGAAGTCGGTATGAATGGAGTAAAATCTAAATCACCACTTTTAAATAAAAGAAATAAAGTAAAATTTATTGTGCGTCTTGTAGGACGTGAAATGGCTCATGCTGAACTCGGCATGAAGATATTAGATAAATTCATTGATGATCTCAAGGATATTGGAGAAATTGAACAAGAACCCTTGCGACAGGGGAACACAATTACCATGGTTATATCCCCAAGAAAAACGGAGGTTCAACATAATGCCAAAACTAAAGACTAATAGATCTGCTGCAAAAAGACTTAAATTAACTAAATCAGGAAAAGTAAAACGTTGGTGTTCATTTAATGGTCATATAAAGACTAAGAAAAACGCTAAAAGAAAAAAACGATTATCTTCTCACACTTATGTAGATAATGCAGACTTGAAGAAGATTAAAAAGCTTATTCCATATTCATAGGAGGAAAAATGCCGCGCTCAACAAATAATCCAGCAAGCCGACATAGAAGAAAAAAAGTATTGAAACAGGCTAAAGGATATTTCGGAGTTAGAAAATCAAGATATAAAATTGCAAATCAAGCTGTTATGAAAGCAGGAGTGAATGCTTACAGAGACCGCAGGAGAAAGAAAAGAGATTTTCGCAGACTCTGGATAACCAGAATATCAGCTGCATGTAAGATTGAAGGAATGTCATATTCAAACTTTGTGTTCGGTCTCAGTAAAAAGGGAATCCTGATAAACAGAAAAATGCTTGCTGACATAGCTGTAAGAGATAAAGAAGCATTTTTAAATCTTATCACCCTTGCACGTAATGAACTTGAATCAGGAACAGAATAAAAATAAGTCAGGGATCTTAAAATCCCTGCTTTTTATATTTTTATTATTTTCTTTTTTAACAAACTGCACTAATGATAAAACCAGGGAAATTCTCAGGGAACCAGGTGATATTCCGCAATGGACAGTAGGTCAGTGGGCTGAATATGAAATTCACAAAGGTTCAGAAGAATATACAATTAAATATACAATAGTTGACAGGGAATATGATGAGGAAAAAAAATTCTGGATTGAATCTATCGTAGTAACCGAAAGTGACTCATTTCTCTGGCAGGCTTTAGTTCCGGAATATTTCAATGGAACACCTAAAGAACTCGTGATTGTAGATCTCACACAGAGAGAATGGGAAGCACTTGCAATACCTCTTGGACAAAGTTGCAAATCGAGTTTCATGCTTGGAAATTTCAATCCGGAAAATCTTAAAAAGCTTGGTTTTGAGACAGAAAATATTACCCTGCACGCCGGCGAATTCTATTCCCTTCACTGCAGATTCACAGTTGAAACAAAACCGGTAGATGTATGGATAAGCAGCAAAGTTCCAATTCTCGGAATTGTTCGGTGGGAATCTCAGGATGAATTGAGAACATTAAAAGATTATGGAGAAAACGGTAGATCAATACTGCCTGACGATATAGTTCGAAGACAGATAAGTCCTGCTGATTTTTCAAAACAGGTTTTCAAGGAAAATCTTATCTCCTTCTATCAGGAAAATATACCTGACACAATTCAGCCTGATTCATTGATATCTGACTCAATTGAATAATAATACTCTTTTTAAATAAATTGGAGGTATTATGAAATTAGATAAAATGACAATTTTATCCGGAAAAATTGATCAGTTGATTGAAAAGATGCAAAAACTTAAAGAAGAAAATGACGGTCTTCGGGGAGTTCTCGAAGGCAAAGGTGATGACAAATCAGGTTTAAACGGAAGAATGGATCAACTCATTGAAGAGATCGATATTCTCAAAGAACAGATAAAGGAAAAGCAAGAAGAAGTGATGAAGCTGCAGACCATGAACGATGAAATGCTCAATATGTTCAGAGAGACATCTGAAGTTGTAGATGAAGTCCTTTCAAAAATCGATTTGATCTGAAAAATATATAATTATTTAATTTGCATAAGTTCATAAAGTCATTTATTTTCAGATGATAATGTTTTAGAATTTCACTATGAGCAAGAACACTTTTGAAGCTACTATCGACGGAAAGCAGATAACTATCACAGCTTCTGAAAATGCTGCAATAACCAATAAAGCAATAGAGATTGTTCAAAAGCATATTAAAGAAATCAAGGAAAGCTCCTTTGTTCCAATGAAAAGAGAAGATCTTTATCTTATGGCTGCAATGAACATTGCAGGTGATTTAATAAAAGAAAAGAACAGGATTAAAAAATATGAAGAGGATTTTAAAGAAGAAGTTAAAAAACTTGACGAGATCATCGATTCCTGATACTCCCCAGCACCACCAGGAAAAGAATAGAAAACAATTGAATATCGAACACTCATGACCTGAACTAAAGTTCAGTTTGCCTCTACAACTACTTCGTAGTTGAAAAGCTATCGCTTTTATCTCTTCAAAAACCAAAAATTTTTTCGGAGAGGAAGGTACTAACGATTTAAGATTTTAGAATGATAGTGCGAAAAAATGATTGTCTCTGTAAAATCATATTAGTTATTTATAATTTGACTTATGTGATATCTGTCACAATACATGTTCTATTTTTCTGTGTTTATCTGTTGTAAAATTTTATTTAGATCTTAGATCTTAATCTATATATAAAAATACAAAAATGCCTGCCTGCCGCAGGCAAGCGAAGTCCGATGTATCTCTTTGAACGAAGTTGTGGCGAAGCTGGATAAAAACAGAGAGCACAGAGAAAGATATGAAAAATAAGACGCATATAAAGATTGGTAAATTTTTAACTTCTCTTTAAGTTCTTTTATTTGATAATTTGATTCTTTCATTTTAAATTATCAACAGTGTTAACATGGTTTTTTTTTAATATCAGTTTTGCTCTTATATATATCTTTTAGGTTGAATTTTTTTTAATTCCGAATTTTTTTATGATTGGATTTTT
>CBDUTX010000144.1:0-5989 GCA_965370235.1 uncultured Desulfuromonadaceae bacterium
ACTTAATGTTTATCATATGTCTTTTATTTATTCAGTCCACTGAATTTGGATTTAATTTTCTTTCACCTGAAATAAGTAAAAAATGGAAATTAGATGCAGTTATTTCAACTTGTTATTTCCAAAGAGAATTTAATGATAGTATCTCATTACATGGTCAAAGTTCAATTGATTTAAGATGGAAAATTAATTCATTTATCAGGGTAAATGCCGGAGGAGGTTTAAATTATTTTCCTGACAGCAGTATTAATAACTATAGCTTAGGTTTAACAATGGGTGGTACAGGAGGTGCTTTCTGTGATCTTGGACTTAGTTATAATTATTTAAGCAGAGAACAACTTTTACTTTTCCTTTGTGAATTTCAAAAAAATAAATTTTCAGGATTATTTTTTTTTCCAGGTTATTTCTGGAGGGAAGGAAATAATGACTGGTATTTATCGTCGGGATTTTTTTTAAGTGGTACTCTTGGTAAAACTTATATTGAATTGAGCAAATTTTATAATTCAAATACAGAATTTCTTTCTTTTGACAGAATGTACATTAAATTTGGAACTTTGATTCATCTTCCTCTTGACATTAAAGCAGAGATTGTTAATTCAGTAAGATTGGGAGTAGATACGAGGTATGATTCGGATGATTGGAATTTGTCCCTTTCATTGATAATTCCAGTTTTCAGAGATCAATCTTCAGTCAGGGGAACAGGGAATATATCTGGTAGAGTTCTATGTTACGAAAATTCTGTCATAGGAGCTGATATATATATTTATTCTGAAGATACACTTCATTTAACAAGTGGTATGAATGGAGTCTTCACTTTTTATGATATTCCATCTGGTTTTATTACTATGAAAGTAATACATGATGAATATCAGGAAAAGTCTTTTCCTGTCACGGTTAAAAAGAATGAAACTACAGTGATAAGCATAAATCTGAAACCATATCAAAGCAGTGATGAAATTGAAGTTAGTTTTTTTTCAATAGCAAGTGGAGAAAGATTATCAGCAAGACCTGCAGGTGCTTTAGAAGATTTATACAGTGGAAATTATAATATTTCTTTATCTCCCGAAGATAGTATATTATGGGAAGTTCCGGGCTTTTATCCTGCTAAAATGTTTTATGATGGTAGTAATTATCGTGAAGTATTTTTTATTCCTTATAATTATCAAATCGAATTTGATGAATCTGATTTTAATGGTAGTATTCTTTCTTCGATAGGATTATTGAAAATTCTTTCTTTATCAAAGAGTATTAATTTTTATCCTGATCTGAATTTTAATGTAGTAGGAAGTTCAGATAGAATTAATATAATTGCAAATGCTCTTGAATTGCTTTCAGGTGATATTTTAAGTATCATTACTGATGAGTCAATTGAAAGTACAAAAATCTTTGTAGAAAATGAAAAAGAATGAAGATATAATTTTTCAAGGTCATTTTGATAACATATCAGTTAGAGATCTTCTTGAGTTTATTGTTGAGTTCGAAATGACGGGAAAATTAGTCCTAAATGAGGAAGCGATTATTGTCTTTGAAAAAGGTGATCCGATTTTCGCAAAGTTCTCATATGTAAAAGGATTAGAAGCTATACAACAGTCCTTGAAAAACCACTGGGAATATTTCTATTTCTCGAAAAATTATAACAGAAAAGATAAAAATGTTATTTTAAGTGGAGACACCCTGATTAATAAAAGAGATGAAAATTTTCCAAATGAGAGAAGAAATAAAATGGCTATAGATTTTCCTCAAATAGACAAATATTCTAATTCAATGCTTGAATTTTATTCAAATCTTATTCATGAAATGGGAAATCCACTTACAATCATTAGGGGCAGCACTCAAATGACTGAAAGGCATGTCTCTCAAAATTCCGATGTTCCAGATAGTGTTAAGAATTATGTTTTACAAATGTCAGTAAAAATTATTAATCAGGTTGAAAGATTTACTAACTTACTAGGTTCAGCAAGAATGTTATCAAAGCCAAGAAGTAGGGGCGAAATTAATTATAATGCAATTGAAATTATCAAAAAATGGGTTGAAAACGCCAAGATAAAATTACATAAATCTGTACAATTACATTTTAATACTGAAATTAACATTGCTGTTTTATTTGGAGAACCTGATGAATTAATTCAAATACTCTCTAATATACTGGATAATTCAGAACAGGCATGTCTTCTGTCAAAAAACAATCAAAAAAATATTGTTATTTATATTGCTAAGAAGAAAGATAAATTGCTAATATATATTGAAGATAATGGTATTGGAATTGATGAAGAGGAGAAGCATAAAATTTTTAATGCATTTTATTCTAAATTTAAAGATCACAGTGGACTAGGATTAAATGTTGTAAAAGCTATCGTTAATAGAATTAATGCTGAAATTATTGTAAACTCAAAACTTGGTGAAGGTGTAGAAATTATTTTGAAAATCCCTATATCAAAATAAAGGGAGAAATAATATGACTGAAAAAATGTTTGCAAAAAAGAAACTCAGATTAATGGTTGTAGATGATGAGCTTGATATTGCATCAATAGTTGGTGAAAGACTTGCTGAGCTCGGTTATGACATCGATGTTGAATGGGATCCAAGAGAAGCTATTAAAATGCTTAAAAACGAATCTTTTGACCTTGTTGTTACTGACTTGAAGATGCCGTATATAGATGGTTTTCAATTAATGGGCTGGATGAAGGATAATTGTCCCCTGACTAAAGTTGTTGTAATTACAGCTCATGGCTCTCCAAGTGCATATAGAGCAGCTCTTAAAAGAGGTGCAGTTCTTTATGTTGAAAAACCCTTTGACCTCGATGAATTTGCTCAAAAAATAAATACAATTCTTGAACCTACAAAAGAATTTGAAGCTAAAATTGAATCAATTTCACCATTTGATCTTATGCAGATGATTGCACTTGCAGGAGGGAACAGGAGATTATCAGTTAAATCAATAAAAGGTTCTGGAGAGATCTATGTAAAAAATGGGGAACTTGTATATGCTAAAGCGGGTGAAGACTTCATGGATAGAGCTTTTTTCAGAATGCTTTCATGGGAAAGCGGCATTTTCAATGTGTTGCCCTGGATTGAACCACCGAATGAATTTTCTTCACAGAACATTAAAGATCTATTAATTGAAGCTGCTAAGAAAATTGATGAAGGAACTCCTCTTGCTGAAGAAAAGAAACTAAAAACAAAATCAAATATTTTTAATGTAAAAGCAGCTATTGCTAAAAATGAAGGGATTGTTGAAGAGGAGATTGATATTTCAAAATTTATTCCAATACAGGAAATCACTAAAATTAAAGGAGTGGAGGCTGCTCTTCGTGTAGACTCAAAGTGGAAATTAATAGAATCTTCAAAGATGAAAAATCCTAAAGCAATTATTAGAGCAGCATTTTTTCTAAATGAATGGGGAAGTAAAATTGGGGAAAAATTTGATCTATCTTCACCGGAAGAAATTATTCTCTATGTCAAAGGTAGGGAATTGTGGTTTAGAGCAGTTCCATGGAAATATGATATTTATATACTTGCATCCAATGTAACGCATACTGATATCTTAAGAAATTTAGGAAGGTAATATGCCAGGTTTATTTGAAGTAATTGAAGAAAATATAATGAAATTAGAGGGAGTCATTGGATTTGTCATCTATGGTTCAAATGGGATGGTTAAACATAAGTATATACCACCTTCAATATCAATTTCAGAAATGTATGAACTGGGAAGAGAAATTGTTATAATGTGGGATGCTTTAAGAAAATCTGGTTTAAAAGAAGGAATGATAAATTGGAAATATAAAAATGCTTTGATCTATATGAACAGTTTTCAAGATGGTTTTTTGCTTGTGATTTGCAGAAAAGAATGTAATGAAACCAATTTGATTTCCATACTGGAAAAATCAACTGAATATTTAATGGGTACGGATTTCGATTATGAGGATTGGATAACAACAGTATCTGAGAAAAAGAAAATAAAAAATTTAGAGGGAAAAGACAAACAGGAAGATAATATCGATGAGATAATTCAGGTTATTAAAGAAACAGCTTCTAAAATTGCAGGACCGTGGATTGAATATTATTTTGATGGAATTTTGGAAAGTTGGCTTGAAAATGGACATAGAAGAAAATATCGATTAAATGAACTTGTAACTTCAGTAAGCGAATATATAGATGAAGATAATGCGAGGAGAAAATTTATTGGAGAATGTGAAAAAATTACTTAAATATTCTTTAAAGGGAGAATGAATTTAATGAAATATAAAAAAATATATATGATTTTATTATTAATGTTTTGCAGTACAATACAGTCATACGGTTTTTCAGACTGGTATAATAATATTTTTGAGAAAAGAGACTCGGGTATTGGTTTTGCAATATGTAAAATACCTGTATCAGCAAGACAGGCAGCTATGGGTGGTACATATGCAGCAAGTGCTGATCCTTATGAAGCATTAGCATCAAATCCATCAAGAATGCTGTCAAATGAAGCAACTTTTGTATTCAATCATCAAAATTTAATTCAGGGAATTCATCAGGAATTTTTTGGATTTCTTTACGGAAAAAACAAGTATGCGATAGGATTTACTTTTAGTGGATTATTCATAGACGGTATTGAATACAGAACAAGACCAGGTCCTTCTGAAGGTGAATTCAGTGCTTATGATTTTATAGGAACTTTTTCTGTAGCATATTTGCTCTATAAAGATTTATCAATTGGGTTACGATCAAAAATAATGCATGAAAAAATTTTTGAACACACAGTTTCTGTTTACGCTTTTGATATTGGATTTAACTATACTCCGAAAAGATGGCTGGATATTGGAGCAACACTGGAAAATCTTGGACCAAAGTATAAATTTAATAATGAATCAGAAGGTTTTTCAAGACTTCCCACTGGTGGGAGAATTGGAGTTGGTTTAAAGATGCCTTCATTAGGAGATTTTGAAGAAAATATTACATTGGATACCTGGAAAAATCCTGATCTGAGATTGAGATGGGATCTTGGTGGTGAGATCAAGCATAAAAGTGGTCTTGCATTAAGATTGGGAGGAAGATTTAATTCAGACACTCAAGGTTTTACTGCAGGTATGGGTTACAGATGGCGGAAATTGAATTTTAATTATGCCTTTCTTCCATATGACATGGGTTTGGGTCATTCACATATGATAAGTTTGAGTATTTCACTATAAAGGAGGTATCATGGCAGCTTTAAGCGGAAAACTATCCGATTTTGAAATACAGACAATTTTACAATTTATTAAAACAAGTAGAAAAAATGGTGTCTTAAAAATTACAGCAGCAACCTCTGAAGGTGAAATTCATTTTAAAAACCTGTCAATGGTTTATGCTGTTGATCAGGAAAATAATACAGGTGAAGTAGCTCTTTTTAATTTATTCAGATTAAAAGAGGGTGAATTTTCCTTTATTCCCACTGAAGAAGTTAAGGAGTCTGCAATTAATATCCCAATAGACAAAGCACATCTGTCTCTGCAGGAGAAACTGAAAGAATGGGAAGAAATTACAAGTAAAATACCCGATCTTAATATGATTGTCTCGCTTATTCCTGATCCTGAAACTAAAGAAGTAAAGATTGATCCTTCTCAATGGGAAATATCAGCCCAGATTAATGATCATAAATCAATAAGACAATTGGCAGCCACAACTTCTTATTCTCTTTTAGACACTGCAAAAATAGTATATTCTCTTATTATTTCAGGTCTTGCTGAAGTAAATATTTCCAGAGAGCAACAGAAAGTTGAAGAGATCAAAGAACCTGAATTTCCAGTGAATGAAACTATCGTAGATGCCGAAAGTGAAAAAGATTTGTTTGGAAAGTCAAAGAGAGCCCCGAGAAAGAAGAAAAAAGGATTTTTCAAAATCTTTGTCGTAATAATATAAAGATGTAGGAAAATTGAAAAGGACTAATTCTTTAGACCGTTGGTGGCGATTCAATAAGGTAAATATATTCTTGAAGCGTGACAAAGAACCATTCCCTGGCACATTCTAT
>CBDUTX010000145.1:0-5960 GCA_965370235.1 uncultured Desulfuromonadaceae bacterium
GGTTGAAATAATCAATATATTGTGTCTTCTCCAGAAATCCGTTCTCTGCTCCCAAAATTTTTCTGAAGGGGTAAATTCCAAATCAAACACATGTACAAAAGAAGGATAATATCTTGTATCCCAGAGAATTTCTTCAAGGGATGATCTATATGAATTCCAAACAGAGGAATCAGTTACTACATTGACAAGATCCCTTGGACCGAAGGAAATTGGTTTAAAGTTAATATTGCAACTGATGAAAAAAATAAGAATTGTTGTGCTGAAAATAATTATTTTTACACAGATATTATTAAATAATTTTAAATATTTCATATCATTTAATTAATTTGAAACCTTTTGAAAAATAGCTACCCTCGGTTGAAATAATACAGAAATAATGACCTGAAGGAAGATAACTGATATCTTCATCCAAATTATCAGTAAATGTTCTTTGAAAGGTTTTTCTGCCGGTAATATCGAAAACCTCAACTTCAGCCTGTCCATTCAGCGAGATATTAAGTCTGAAATTACATACGGTTAATTTTATATTTGGATCGAATAAAATTTCATTTGTTCCTTCTTCAACTGAAGAACCTGAACCAATAAAATTAATTGCCGGATCACCAAAGTATGTTAAAACTATAATTGTTGAAAGATTTCTGTCGTATCCACCATAGAAATTATGATCCCAGAATGGTACTCTTCTAGCTTTAGCTGCATAAAAAGCAGGTCCAAGGGTAAAAATTGAGCTATCAAAAACTGCTTCAGCAAACCAAATATCCATAAATTCACTCGGACCCATTTCACCCTGTGCAAGATAACCTTCCCATCCATAACTTGTATTGAATGTACAGACGATACCACCGCCGTTCTTTAGATTCATAAGAGGTTTTATTATACATTCACCGAGATGAAACGCTCCCGGACTACATGCAATTGAAGTATGAACTGCAAGCTTCCCTCCATTTGTCATCAGAAGTATATCCTCATAGTACAGCATCTTAATACTATATGATGATCCCCACCATACACCCCATCTGTTTCCATGTCCACACCACTGAGTCCAGGCAGCTCCATTATTTAAACTGTCAATTGTTCCAAGAGGTGCTGGACCATGAGGACATGCTTCATATAATTTTATATTATGCCAGGTGGCAGGTAATCTTATTGCAATTGATTCACAGCAGGCTTCCCCTGTATAGTTGTAAGAAGGAAATAAGATAGCTCCAGCAAGAATACTTGTTGCTTGCCAGGAACCAGCAGGAGGGTTTGTTTCATAAATATAGATTTTTTGAACACAATTGCTCAATTCACTTGAAGTACTAACTGGAAGTCTTCCTACAAAAATATCAGCATAGAGATCAAGACTGTCATCAGGTTGTCCATACCTGTTATCTGCATTGTAATTCCAATCACCATCGAGATCTGCAAAGTAGAGATCAGAAGGAGAACTATCTGACCATGGAGTACCATCTGAATCATGAGCACAGGTCCAAATTTCTCTTGGTTCCATAATATTCTCATCACCTATTAAAAGGGCATAAGTCAAACCATCCTGCTGATATCTCTGTATCAGGTAATTCCTGATTTTTTCCGGTGTATCGAATCCAGTCATTGTGTTCTGGATTCTTTCAAGGGATATTGTATCTGTTAAAAGGCTCTGACCGGCTCTTAAATTAATAAGTGAATCTACAGCTGTAGTTTGGATCAAACTTTCCGGAGCAATTAACAGATAATCAACATTGCCCTTATAAATGGGAGGTGCCCATGCATTTATATTTTCAGGATTATCAACTTGAAAAGAAATTAAATTTTTATGGAGTTTATCTCTTAAAACACTATTGTAGTGAATGGCATCTGTTTCTCTATATTTAATTTGAACCGAAAGATCTCTATATAAGATTACATTTTTAGTAACAGGATCCCATTTTACAGGGAGAAGAAATACACTGAAAATCTTAAATCCTGATTCATTACCAAAATGACTTGAAGCAAGAAAACTATATGGATAGGGTTTAATTGAATTATAGATCTCCGGATTACAATAACCAATACTCCTTTGAGGGATTCCAATAGGATTTGGTGGATCTCCTGGTTTAGGTAATTCAGCTTTACCAATAATATAAGGATTTGACCCTATAACTTCAACACCAATAACTTCTGAATTCCACGGCAGAATAAAAGCTGTCTTAAATCCGGGAAGCATTGGTTCATTCGTCCTGCCAAAACCTTCAAATTCCTCACCGCATATTACAGTGTATATTCCATCATCTCTAAGCGTAACTTCATCCGGATTAAAATGAATAGAGGTATTATAAATTTGTACATTAGATATTACAATTAAGATAAGTGGAATGAAAAAACTCATAATTTCTCCTTGATTATTTATAAATTATTAACAATGTGAAATTAATTCTGAAAGATTATAACATTATTTTATTTTTATAAAAAGAATTTATTGAAGTGTTACCAGAGCAATAATATTAAAATCTTTCCTTTTTCAATTTTCTAATTTCAAGTTTCGGTTTATACTTCTCAATATTCACAATGAGGAGAATATGAAAATAAAAAATTTATTAAGTCCATTTCCTGAAAACGGTCGGAATCTTTTAGAAATCAGACCTTGTCCGGTAAGATTAAAATTGTACAGAGAGCTTGGTTTTAACGTCACTGCAATAGATAATGACATAGACAATATTGATAAATGCAAGAAACTTCTGCCAGATTTTGATATTCGTTATAGCAGTATGGGTACATTCCCCGTCCAAAAAAATGAATATTTTAATGTCATTACTTTTTTTAATGTTATAACAAATATGATGTTCGAAGAAGCAAAGTCATTGATTTTGACAATAGGTTCGGTTTTAGCTACTGATGGAATAATTATTTTCACATATCTCGATGATAAAAACTTACCATTATGGTGGGAAGAAGGAGATACGATACAATCCGGGCGAATTGCAACGAAAGGTGAATTTACAGGTGAATTATTTACTATCTACACTGAAAAAGATTTAAATAGAATACTCCTGGAATTTATTGACCTGAAACGTGAAAGGGATGATGGAATTATTATATGCAGAGCAAGAAAATATTGACAAATCCTGAACTTGAAATTAACAAACTGAAAAAACTTATAAGAGATTATGACTATCAATACTATATTCTTGCAAAACCGGAGATATCAGATTTTGAATATGATGAACTTTTAAAAAAACTGAAAGAATTAGAAAATCAATTCCCTGAATTCATAACTTCGGATTCTCCAACACAGAGAATTGGAGATGGTTTAACCGGGAAATTTACAACACTTGAACATAGAATTCCTATGCAGTCCCTGAATAACACTTATACTTTTGAAGAGATTGAGGAATTTGACAGAAGAATAAGAGAAAATCATTCTATAGAAGATATTAATTATGTTGTTGAACCTAAAATTGATGGTGTAGCTGTTTCTTTAATATATAAAAATGGAATTTTCTCAAAAGGAATCACAAGAGGAAATGGTTATCAAGGAGATGATATAACAACGAACATTAGAACTATAAGATCTTTGCCATTGAGATTAATTAAAAAAGTAGTAATACCTGAGATACTTGAAGTAAGAGGGGAAGTGTATATGAAACCCTCTGTACTTCAGGAAATCAATGATGACAGAAAGGAAAATGGAATTGAACTTCTTGCTAACACACGAAATGCAGCAGCAGGTTCTCTGAAAAATCTTAATCCCAAAGTGGTTGCAGAGAGAAAACTTGATATATTAATCCATACAATAGTTGATGATATCTGGAAGACACATTCCTATTCAATAAAAAATCTTCACTTAATGGGTTTTCCTGTTTTCTATCCTTCTCAAATATGTAATTCAGCAGAACACTTGATTCGAGAATGTAAAATTTGGAATACAAAGCGGGAAGGGCTTGATTTTACTATCGATGGTCTTGTAATTAAAGTAGATGATATTTTATCAAGGAAAATTATTGGACAGACCTCTCGCGCTCCAAAATGGTCGATTGCTTATAAATTCCCGGCAGAAAGAATTCAGACAATTATAGATAAAATTGATATTCAGGTTGGGAGGACAGGTATTTTGACACCTGTTGCGATAATGAAACCTGTTTCCCTTGGAGGTACAAAAGTTTCAAGAGCAAGCCTGTACAATGCAGATGAAATTGAAAAACTGGATATCAGAGAAAAAGATACTGTACTGATAGAGAAAGGAGGGGAGATAATTCCAAAAGTAGTTGAAGTTATCAAACATTCTGATAAGTCATCTGTCTTTATAATGCCTGGCAAATGTCCTTCCTGTTCAGGTCCTGTTTCTCATTATCCCGGAGAAGTCGCTTATAGATGCATTTCACCGGACTGCCCTGCTCAGGTTAAAGGTAGGATAATTCATTTTGCTTCTAGATCAGCTATGGATATTACAGGAATGGGAGTAAAACTTGTTGATCAGCTTGTTGACAGAAAACTTCTCAAACATATCGGAGATATTTATAATTTGAAAGCGGAGGATGTTGCAGGGATTGAAAGAATGGGTGAGAAATCAGCAGAAAATCTGATCGATGCTATAAATAACAGTAAAGAGAAATCTCTTGATAAATTGATCTATGCCCTTGGGATTTTAAATGTCGGACAGAGAACATCAAAGTCTCTTGCTGAAAAATATAGTGATTTGTTCCTGCTGGCAGAATCTGACAGCGATGAATTGCAGCAGATTGATGATATCGGTCCAGTTGTAGCAAAATCCATTGAAGATTTCTTTAATCTGAATTCCACAACTAAAATTATCAAAGAACTTGAAGAAGCAGGAGTCAATATGAAATCTGTAGTAACCGCTAAAACTTCAAAACTTCAGGATTTGACATTTGTTATAACAGGGACCCTTTCTAAACCGAGAGAACAGATTAAAGAACGAATTGAAAGTGAAGGCGGAATTGTTACTTCATCCTTGAGCAGTAAAACAAATTTTCTAATTGTCGGAGAAAATCCGGGATCAAAGCTTGAAAAAGCAGAAAACCTTAAAATTAAAATACTCGATGAGAAATCTCTTGAAAATTTATTGAATAATTAAATATATATTTTTCTTAGAGAGGTTGATGTTCCTTTTATATTGTTAGTTGTCTTTCTCTGTGATTCCTCCCCTATGTATTTATTATCTCGGGATGGGGCAAGCCCATCCCCTACAAATATAATATTTTTCTGTGTTCTATTTTATCTTCTCTGTGGTCCGACTTCGCTAAAGCTATGTCGTGACTAGATTCTTCTGTGTGGTGTTGGGCATTGTTAATTGATCATTGATAATTGTTCATTGATTAATAATCCTTGCAGGAACACCTGCAACAATTGCTCCGGGAGGAACATCTTTTGTCACTACAGCTCCTGCACCGATGATTGCTCCTTCTCCAATAGTTATACCGCAAAGAATAGTTGCACTGCTGCCAATACTTGCACCTTTTTTTACATATGTTGGTATACATTTCCAGTTATCATCTGTCTGAATTTTTCCGTCTCCTGTTGTTGCATGAGGATATTTATCATTTATGAAAGTTACATTATGCCCGATAAAACATTGATCTTCGATATGAACACCTTCGCATATGAAAGTATGACTTGAAATTTTACAGTTACATCCTATAAAAGCATTTTTCTGTATCTCAACAAATGCTCCGATTTTTGTATTATCTCCAATCTGACAGCCATAGAGGTTAACAAAATTAAATATTTTCACATTTTTTCCTAATTTTACATCATCAGATATTGATAAAAACTGCATAAATCCTCCTATAAGTTTTTATAGTTGTTTTTTTTCTCAGGATCTCTTGTGAAATATTTTCTTTCACCAAGTTTATCAAAATCGTTATAACTATGATATGTTGCTTTAGTCTCTTCCTGAGGGACGGGAGATATCAGGTTGATGTGAGGTATTGTCTGAAGAAATAAAAACCATCCGTAATCAAGACATTTTCGGTAAATATCTA
>CBDUTX010000146.1:0-5921 GCA_965370235.1 uncultured Desulfuromonadaceae bacterium
TGAAGATATTAGATCAAGATATCAGATAAGTTTAAATAAACTCCTGGATTCTCAGACTGATTTGAGGTACTGGGTATTCGGAAAATAGTGAGGTTTAAAGATGAAAAAAATGTTGTTATTTATTTTTTCAATTACTTTCAGTAGTTTAATTATTTCTCATCCTATCTCTCAATGGCTCGATGAAGAGGATTTTTTATATGAAAAACCGGATGAAACTACCTGGATAGTCCCATTTACTTCAAGTTTTGGTGGAACAATAAGTGTTGGATTACTAAGTGTTGATAATAAGTGGATAATACTTATGGTTCCTCTTTTTGAAGTTCCTGACAATTATCCTTCTGATGCTTTTATAAAAGTTGCCCAGGCAAATTATCAAATGAATCAATTGAAGTTGGGTTTATCTGAAGAAAATTATCTTTTTTTACAAATAGAAATTCCGGATCATCTGGTCACAAAAAAAGAATTAATAGATAATATTGATTTTATTGCTTATGCTGTTGATGAGAATCTTGAAACCATTGCTTCATGGTTTAATTTAAGTTTCGATGAAATAGATTAAAACTAATATAAAAACGGAGGTAAATTATGAAAAAAACGATGCTTGTATTTTTTATCAGCCTGATGATAATTTCACTGTCTCTTTTGTCTGCAAAAGATATCACAGGATCATATTCTATAGAAGGAGGAGTTGAAGGAAGTACATATTCCGGTGAGCTATTCATTGAAGAAAATGGTGATGTTTATGAAGTGAGTTGGGAACTTGCCAGTGGTGAAGTTTGTGTCGGAATCGGAATATTAAAAGGTAATTATTTAGCTGTTGCATATACAGATGAGTCTTTTACAGCTTTTGGAGTTGTTTTATATATTGTTGCTGGAAATAATTTATCCGGATTTTGGGCTGCTCCTGGTGAAACAAATATCAAAGGTTATGAAATAGCATATAAGGATAGTGAAAGTGTACCTATATTTGAACCTCAGGTAGCAAGGTTCGATTTAGAAGGATATTATTACGTCACAGGATCAAATCCTGATGGCAGTGAATATGGTGCTGAAGTTGAGATCATTGAAGAAAATGGCTTATATCTTGTAAAATGGTTGACATACGATACTAATTTTTATGGAATTGGTATAGTCGATAGAGATAAATTAGCTGTTGCTTGGTTTGATGAAAATGATTATATTTTTGGAATTTCCTATCTAAAATTAAAATCTGCCGGAGTACTTGAAGGACCATGGGCTATTTATGGTGTCAGTGAACTTGGAGAAGAATACTGGGAAATTGTAGAATAATTTATTTATCAACGGTTTTAACAAGTATTAAAGTATCTCAGATAATTATAAGCAAAGATTAAAATACCTGATATCAAAAAGAGAAGTTTTAATAGGTTGTAATAACCCTGGTCAATAACCTTTCTTATGGCTTTATAAAAAGGTTATTATATTAGATATAAAAATTTTATAATAATGTTGACAATTTATATCTCGTTGTTAAGGCAATTTCCAATATTTAACCTTGACTTTTTTGAAAAATTTGATATAATCCATTTCAATTTATTTATAAAAAATAGTTTTATACAATGTAATAGTTAGAAAAAAATTAATAGTGATTTATATTGATGTGTTTCATTTAAATGGGTGTTTTATAAAAGATCAAAGTTTTTAACAAAATTAATAAAATTATGAAATTCTAACAAATCGGTTCACCTGACATTTTTCTGCAGTCGCTCCAAAATGCAGGTGAGATAGGTCGTTATAAAACATAATATGTAGATAGATGTGTAAATGTGCATATTAAAAGAAGACACTTCGGCAAGTGTAGAGTGTTTTTTTGGATATTATTAATACAATAGATTTTAAAAAGGTAATATAATTTGAAATATTATATGAAATATATATTATGATATATTCAATGATTACCAATATAAGCGTTAATATATTTATCTTTTAAAAGGAGCTTTAATATGAAGATATTTTATCTTTTTAGTAACACATCTGTAAAAATTGGATTTTTTAATATTGAGAAATATTTTCTGCAGATAGAGGAAAATTAATGAGAACCTGGAAGGGATATTGGATATTAGTTGAAGTTGAAAATACTATTGTAAATGAAGATCCGATAATAGCTTACATCTATGAGAGAATGTGGAGAAGGGCAAGTGAATTGGGAAAGACCATAACTTTTCCAAGGCTTCTTGCCATGAGAGAAGCTCTTATCAGAGAAAAAAGAAGAGGACCTCCTTTTTCAATTTTAGGAACAAGACTTCTTGGAAAAGATAACTGGAATGCAATCTGGATTGATATTGTAAAGAATTTAAAGAAAAATTACAAGAAAAAGGCTAAAGGTCTTGAAATGATGATATCAAATTTCAAGGAGATTAATTCAAACAAAAATTTAAGATGTGCAATTATTGCAAGGCAGCCAAAATCTTTTGCAGATATTGTATATGATATGCGTATCAAAACTTTATTCAAGACTATCAGCATAAGTGATAGATCCTGGTTAATTTCACCTGAGACAACGGATATAATACAACTTATGAATAAATTAAAAACCGATGTAACAAGGACAGTAGTCGTTACTTCGAGAGGAGGAGAATACATTTGTGACCTGTATTCAACCGGGGTGAAAATAATCATGTTTAAACCTAAAATATCTTCAAAGAAATGGTTCCCGAAGAGTGATAATCCGTATGGAAAAGCTTATCTTGACAGCCTGCAAAGATCTGACAGTCTTGAGATTGAAGAAGAGAAGAAGATAAAAAATGTAACAGCTATTGTAACTGATATGAGAAAGCTTTCATATGTTGTAACAAAAATAACAGAAATAAAAAATGATTAGATTGATAATAAATGGAGCATCCGGAAGAATGGGAAAATTGATAATTCAATTAGTTGAAGACCGGAATAATATGGAAATTTCATCCCTGCATGATATAACCCATCCATTAGACAATCAGACAGGGGGGGATGTTCTTATTGATTTCAGTTCTCCTGAGGGTTTTGAAAAAGCTTTAGAATTTTCAGTTGAGAAAAAAATTCCTTTTATTTCAGGGACTACAGCAATTGGAGATGACAGATATAAAATGATGGAGATATTTAAGAATGACATAAAAATTTTTTATTCTCCCAATATGTCTATCGGAATTAACTTCATCTATAAGTTTCTCAGTGAAAATAAAATTTTTTTATCTAAATATCAGATGGAAATTGTAGAAATACATCATTCTAAGAAGAAAGATGCACCCAGCGGGACAGCAAAATATCTTATGTCAGCCTTTGATAAAACTTTTCCTTTTCATTCTTTGAGGATTGGAGGAATACCGGGAGATCACTGTATGTATTTTGCAGATGAGGGGGAGATGATTAAAATAGAACACAGAGCTATTTCAAGAGAAGTTTTTGCTAAAGGAGCACTTGAAATTGTTCCCTGGCTTATTGGGCAAAAACCGGGATTTTATACAATGAATGACTTTCTGGACTATTGACTTAATGAAAGCAATGGTTTTAAACAAACCTGCTCCTGTTGAAAGCAAGCCTTTGGAACCTGAATATTTTGATATCGAAGACTGTTGTGATGATGAGATATTAATTGAAGTGAGTGCCTGTGGAGTCTGCAGGACAGATCTTCACACAGTTGAAGGAGAGATAATACCACCTCATTATCCAATCATACCAGGACATGAAGTTGTTGGTAAAATAATTGAAAAAGGAAATAATGTTGACATTTGGTCAATTGGTGACAGGGTAGGAATTCCATGGTTATACAGCAGCTGCGGTGAATGTGAATTCTGCATGGAAAACATGAGTAATCTCTGTGTAAATTCACAATTCACAGGTTTTCATGTAAATGGCGGATATAGTGATCTTATGAAATTGAATGCGAATTCATGTTATCTTCTCCCAGAAAATTACAATGATGTACAAATAGCACCACTGCTGTGTGGTGGAGTAGTTGGATATCGAGCATATAAATTAACAGGGTTGAAGAGGAATCAAATACTGGGATTATATGGATTTGGAGCTTCTGCGCATATTGTTCTTCAGGTTGCTCTGTATCAAGGAAATGAAGTATATGTATTTACCAGAGGAGAAAAGCACAAGTCAGAAGCACTCAAATTAGGTGCTAATTGGGTGGGTTCTCCCATAGAAAAGCCACCGAGAAAACATAATTCATCGATTGTTTTCACTCCTTCCGGAGAATCTCTACCTCTTGCGCTTGATAATACAAAGAAAGGAGGAAGAGTTGTTCTCGGAGGGATTTATATGTCGGATATTCCCCAGATGAAGTATCAGCTTCTCTATAATGAGAAGGAAATTAAATCAACTGCTAATTCTACCAGAGAAGATGTATTTGAATTTCTTAAGTTTGCAGAAAAAAATAAAATTAAAACTGTTGTTGAAGTATTCCCTCTTGAGAATGCCAATGAAGTACTTGAAATGGTTAAATACAGCAAAATTTCAGCTTCAGCAGTATTGACACCAAAATAATCTGTAAAATTATGGAGCATATAGAAGGTTTTATTGTAGATGTGATATATCACAATGAGGAAAATTTCTTTTCTGTTCTCCGAATTGAAAAGGAAGATGGAGATATCATTACAGCTACCGGAGCGATACCTTTTGTAAAACCCGGTTTTTTTCTAAAATTAGATGGGTCATGGATAATTAATCCAAAGTATGGAGTTCAATTTTCTGCTAAAAGAGCTATGCCGGCGAAAAATTTTTCCCAGAAAAGCATTCTACTTTTTCTTTCAAGTGGAGCATTAAAGGGTATTGGAAAAGAAATTTCAAAAAGAATATTCAAATTATTCAAAGAAAAGACATTTGATATAATTTCAAATAATCCTGACAGATTACTTGAAGTTAAAGGTATTGGCAGAAAAAACCTTAAAAGAATTAAAGAAAGCTGGAAAGACCAGAAGGATTCTATTGATTCTCTTGTCTATCTTACCGGATTAAAACTCTCGGTAACTATGACTCATAAATTGATAAAAAATCTTGGACAGAAGAATGTAATTTCTATAATAGAAGAAAATCCCTATATCCTCTCTGACCTGGTTTATGGTATAGGGTTTATCAGAGCAGATGCGATTGCTAGAGAAATTGGGATATCTCAGACTTCAGAATATAGAATGAAAGCTGCATTTAAATATATTCTATCTGAAGATAATAAATCAGGCAATGTCTGTATACCTGAAGATCAGTTCTTAATAAAAGCATCAGAGCTTCTCAATTTAAAAAAAAGTATTTTTGTAGATGCTCTTGACGGAACAATAAAAACAGGAAAAATTATCACCGAAGAAGTTCAGGGCAGGACTTATTTATATCATTTTCAATACTTCAGATATGAAAATAATGTTGCTGAAAAAATATCCAATTTAATTAGAAGTGATCAAAAAAAAATCTTCAATTTTGATAACCTGGAAAAAAGTCTTCAAGTTGTTCTCAATAATATTAGAAAGTCAAGAATTTCCATAATTACAGGAGGACCTGGTACAGGAAAGACAAGTCTTATAAAAAAAATTATAGAAAATTTAAAAGGGGAAATTCTTCTCGCTGCTCCGACGGGAAGAGCAGCCAAGCGTTTAGAGGAAGCTTCAAATTATGAAGCCAAAACAATACATAGACTTCTGGAGTACAATCCGGGGACAGGGAAATTTAATAAAAATATTCAAAATAAAATTGATAATTCTGTAATTATAATCGATGAAAGTTCTATGATAGACATATATCTTGCTTCATGTCTGTTTGAAGCAGTAGGCGAGAGGACACATATTGTATTTGTAGGTGATGCTAATCAACTTCCACCTGTCGGACCCGGTCTTTTTTTTAAAGATATACTAAAAATAGATGAAATTCCTGTGACAGAACTGACTGAAATATTCAGACAGAAATCTGGAAGTCAAATAATAGATGCGGCT